>JAYVXG010000139.1:0-2310 GCA_043785475.1 Armatimonadota bacterium | reverse complement strand
CTACAAGCTTTGCTACGTCAGGGGTCCGGAAGGGATTTTGCTTGAGTTTGCCGAGAGGCTCGGTTAGCGATTCGATTGTGTAAGGAGGAGTAGAATATTGTCAGGAAATCCACCATGAGCATCCCGAAAGAATTGGAAAAAGTTCTTGCTGCACAGCCAGAGATTATCAGCGGCGCAGTGCGATTCCTGGGAACTCGTGTTCCGGTTCAAGCACTCATTGATACGCTGGATCATGGCGGAGGCCTTGAAGAATTTCTTGACGGTTGGCCAGATGTCACTAGGGAACAGGCCGAGTCAGTAATTCATTGGCAACAGAATCATGCTCGACTTGTGGTCTCGATCTGGCAAGCTAATGCGAGTCCTGCTTGAAAACAACGTAAACCATCGATTTGGTTCGCTTCTCATTGGTCACGAAGTAATCCATGCCAGAACTCTTGGTTGGGCAGAGCTATTCAACGGTGACCTCATATCCGCCGCGGAATCGGGTGGTTTTGAAGTGCTGATCATCGCCGACAAGCAGATGCAGTATCAGCAAAACATTAGGGCTCGCAAAATCTCGATTGTTGTACTTAATTGCTTATATATCGTTTTGGCAGAAATATCGGAGCGCGCTCCACAGGTACAAGGAATTCTTGATCTTGGTGCAGAACCTGGAGCATTCATTGTTGTTTCGCCGAGAGAATAAAAACTCCTTCAATAAACCGCCCGCCTCGGTGCAACGATAAGTGTGAGGATCCTCAATCCATCCATGACCCAAGGCGGCTCAAGCGGAGAA
This sequence comes from Armatimonadota bacterium, assembly GCA_043785475.1. Classification (GTDB taxonomy): domain Bacteria; phylum Armatimonadota; class Fimbriimonadia; order Fimbriimonadales; family Fimbriimonadaceae; genus Fimbriimonas. The sequence continues at coordinate 1,535 of JAYVXG010000139.1, read as the reverse complement.
ACGGAAATTAGAACGCAAATCGAAGTTGCATACGCCGAATTCGGCGGCACAATCTTTCGGTATTCGGCTCGACTTTGCGGAAACCGTGACCACGCGGAGGACATCGTGGTCGAGACATTTGTTAGTGCCTTCCAAAACTGGAACGACTTCAAAGGAACTGGTTCGCGCCGAGCTTGGCTTTTCGGTATTGCCCACAACGCGTACCGCATGACCCGGCGGCGACGATCAAGATCTGAGATACAGATTCCGGAAGAGGTCGAAGCGCAGGAGCGATTTTCGCTCGAATGGATTGCGATCCAACAAGCGGTGAGTGAACTTTCTCTGAATCAAAAAGAGGCGTTCGTTCTCGTGAAAGGGGAAGGTTTGACGGCAAAAGAGGATTCCGAAGCCCTTAGTCGTCCGATTGGAACCATTTGCTCGGACGTTTTCCACGCAATGCGAAATCTTCGCGAGAAGCTTTCGGGGAGCGCACAACCAAATACTCGACCGACGAAGATATGCGAGGTTGAACCATGAATTGCGAACAAGCACAAATTATCATTATGAATTCCACCATCGACCCGCAGTCGACCCGGTGGAAAGACGCGGCCGAACACGCTTCAAATTGCCGTGAGTGCCAAACTCACGCTCAATTCGACACTCAAGCCACTGCTTGGCTCGACATTCCAATTCAACCGAGAACCGAAGTTTGGACTCGAATTTGGGCCAGAACTTCCGAACCTGCCTTGAGTCTATGGGTGAGACCGACAACACGAAAGGACAAAATGAAACGAAACATCATCACATCGACCGCGGCAGCTGCCGCTCTTACAATCGGCTTTGGGCTAATCTCTCAGAACGCGATGGCGGCGACGCCAAAGGCAAAATTCATTGCCATGAAGAAAAAAGTATTTGCTTCTGCTAATACTATCCCGTTTAGTGTCAAACTTACGAAGGTGAAGGCAGCACCAGGCGTATCTTGGTTCGTCGTTGACGGACAATTGGTTGAATTAGCCAACGATAGCTATACGTTTAGGCGGTCCGGCGGGTCGCCATCTGTCGCCTCGGTTCCTGGTGTGCCCCCAGTTGGCGTACCGCTGAAACTCGACCTCAATGAATCGCACTACGATTCGATCAAGTTCGGAAAAGACCAAAATGAGCTCGTTTTGTCCCAAGAGGGGAAGTCGAATATGCGGTACGTCGTCCAATTGGACCAAAAGACCAGCGCGCCAACCTATCTCACGCTTCAAAAGAGCGAGAAAGGGGCTTGGCAGTTGGTCCAAGGAAGGCAGGTATCGTTTAAGGTGTACCTTCCGCTCAAGTAGCTTGGCGACCCTCCTGGTTTTGGCCGGGAGGGCTTTTTACTTAGGGTCCAAGCAGTGCTTGTCTCCCCTTGAGTTTTTCGATTCGCGCCCGTAACTCCGCCAGCGTCCCCCGATCACGCTCAATGATCTCTGGCTTCGCACGCTCCACAAACTGCGGATTATCCAACCGCGCCGCCAGCTTTTCCATCTCCTCGGTCGATTTAGCAAGATCTCTGGTGATGCTCTCACCAA
>JAYVXG010000138.1:0-2317 GCA_043785475.1 Armatimonadota bacterium | reverse complement strand
ATATAAAGAGATTTCATTAGAAAACGACTTGCTTGAACTTCGAGTTCGCGAGCGAACCAAAGACTTAGAAGAAGTTCAGCTTGAAGTAGTCGATCGACTTGGACTTGCAACTGAGTACCGAGACGACGATACCAAGGCTCACACTGGACGCGTTGGCGAAATGGCTTCGAAGCTTGCTCGAGCGATGAACCTTCCTGATTGCTTTGCGCACATGCTTCGCCTTGCTGCCCCTTTGCATGATTTAGGAAAGATTGGAATTTCCGATTTGATTCTACTAAAAGAAGGAAAATTGACGGAAGAAGAGTACGAGACGATGAAAAAGCATTGCGAGATCGGAGCTTCGATTCTATCCGGTAGTAAGTCAGAGATCCTTCAACTGGCTCAAGAGATTGCCATTTCGCACCACGAAAGGTGGGATGGTCGAGGTTATCCTAACCAAATTGCCGGGGCAGACATTCCGCTTTCCGGCAGAATTGTCTCTGTTGTGGACGTTTATGATGCTTTAACTCACGAACGGACGTACAAGAGGGCTTGGCCGATCGAGGATGCGCTACGAGAAATAAAGAAAAATTCCGGTACTCAGTTCGATCCAGCGATTGTCGATGCCCTATTAACTCTTTTTCCCAACATAGAATTGAAATTGGCCGCATAACTTCGGGCACTTGCTGGAAGAAATCAAATAAGATTGAGGGGCGATGTCCCTTTGCACTTTATTGATCCTCTCGGCGGTTGTTAAACCTCGCCCCATGCCCTTTCTTATGAGCGTGCAGGCTTGGTCCTTTAATCCTTACTCTGTGTTCGAATCGATTGAACGAGCATCGGAGGCCGGCTCGAAAAACATAGAGCTCTTTCCTGGGCAAAAGCTGAAGCCGGGCTCTATGTCCGGCATGGGACCTGGGTTAACCGACATCGAAACACAAGAACTACGTGCGCAGCTCACCAAGTTTGGAATTACTCCGGTGGCGTTTGGAGTCGTCGGGATTGACTCTGATTATGCTAAAGCTCGACCGCTATTTGTGTGGGCCAAGTCGATGGGCATCAAGGTGCTGAATTCTGAGTCAACCGACTCAATCGACACAATCGAAAAACTAGTCAAGGAATTTGACATTAAGGTTGGCTTCCACAACCATCCTAGACAAGTCAAAAATGTCAATTACAAGATGTGGGACCCGAATTTCGTATATGGAGTCGTCAAGAACCGCGACATAAGAATTGGGTCGTGTGCTGACATTGGCCACTGGGTTCGAAGTGGGCTAAAGCCAATCGATGCTCTGAATGCTTTGCATGGTCGGATTGTCAGCAGCCATTTGAAGGATCTGAATAGGTTTGGAGATGGTGCTCAAGATGTTCCTTTTGGAACTGGTGTTTCCGATATTGCGTCGATCCTCGCATTTTACGAGAAGATGGGCCTGAAAGGAAGCGTTTCAGTTGAATACGAATACCGATACGATTCGAACGTCAATTTTGTAGCTCAGTGCATTGGGTTCGTGAGAGGCTATTTTGATCGATAGATGGTACTTATAGGCTCCTCGCTGTTTGGTATGGGTTGAGCCTCTTGCATTCGAGTTCAGGAAATCCACCAAGCGGAGGATTCCTTTCATGAATTTTGAATTGCAGCCATCTGAAAATTCTATTGCCGGATTGAATCCAGTTGACCTTTCGGCCACATTTTTCTCGGACTTTCCTGGGCCTCATCGCCAAAGGCGATTTCAGCCCAGGCTGAATTCCGAAGAACGGTCGGGCCAACTGTCTTCACCTTTTGGGAATACAGACTTTGCTATATATCGAACCATTCCGGCGGATACTGGTTGTTCAGGGACATCATAAAGGGGGTACTTCGCCATGCCAAAGGGCCTTTTCCGGTCCAGCCATGGTTACCCACCCTAAAGGAAGAAGAACAAATAACATTATTTCCCCAAGAAATTCCTAGTATTTTCACTCGACTTGTGATAGATAGTCTTCATATGGAAATTACTTTGGCGTCGCCTCACCGATTCAGCTACTTTTTTGTGAGATTTAGCCGTAGGAACAATCCAAAGTGTTTGCTTATGACGAATAAGGAGGCAGCTCATCAGATCAAATATTTCTCCTGGCGAGCCTGAAGGGCAACCCGAAGTCAATCTTCCAAGGATGATCGACATCCTTCTTGTCGAGGATAATGCTGGGGACGCGTTCCTCCTGCAAAAGGCCTTTGATCTCGGCAAAATTGCCAACCACATCAACGTCGTTACTGATGGAAGGGAGGCGGTGGCATTCTTGCGGGGTGAGGGACAATACGCGGGCTCCCCGCGACCCGATCTAATAATCCTCGACCTAA
>JAYVXG010000137.1:0-2318 GCA_043785475.1 Armatimonadota bacterium | reverse complement strand
CATTTCTTGCCTTCTGCTCTTTCTCCAAACTTCAAATGGCAAACCGCTGACTGCCATGCGGTAGCATCCTTGGATCAATGGCTACTCACACGATTTCCGTCGACGGATACAATTCATTTGAAGTTGAATCGGGCACAAAGCTTGTTAAAGCGCTCGAAAACTCCGGTATAGATATTAGCCACCGGTGTGGCGGTAACGCTCGATGCACGACCTGCCGAGTTCGGTTCACATCGGAAGAGCCTGCGATGGGGGATATGGAAAAAGAGTGCTTAGAAGAGGACGGTGTCCTCGGCGAATTTCGACTGTCATGCCAAATACGAGTCGAAAGCGACATGTCGGTGCAAGTTTTATTGCCGGTCAGCTCGGCCGAATGGGAAAATCCTGGTGCTGATGTCGAAGACTAATTCCCGGTATTTTAGCTAGTTCGTCCTATAGCTGACTCTTTTGCTTGGTTTTTCGCTCTATGACGGCGGAATACACCCTCTGCCATGGTTGATCAGAACGATTTTAGAGGGCAACGGATTGCCCGTACCGAATTTGCAAGGCGGGGAGTCGATATTTCCCGAGCCGACCTGTACGTTATGCACGGGATATTGTACATGCGAGGCGAGGTCAAGCCAATGCCAAAATCTCTCATCCTGGACATGGGAAGCGAAATGGGAATTATCACAAAGATCCTTCGGCAAAGACCAGAAATTCGTGATATTGTCCTCGACATCAAAACTCAGAATGACGTGATTATTGCGACTGAAACAGCCGCATAGCTTCGCCAACCAAGTAGAAACTTCCGCAGACAAGGATTTCGTTCGCATCCTCAACCAAACAAGCGGCTTGTACGGCTGCGATCACCGATTCAAAATTTGTCGCTTTATATCCCAATTTTTGCAATGTCAAACTGAGTTCTTCCGGGTCCATCGTTCGATGAAAATCGATGGGAACCACGTAAAATTCTTCGACCAAAGATTCGATCGATCCGAAGAAATCTTGAGCATAATGCCCGATTAGCATCCCAGTGATGCAAATTTTTGGCTTAATCTTCGCTTCTTGCAAAAGCTTCGCAAGGACCGATGCGGAGTCAGCATTGTGGGCACCATCGAGAACGAATTTCTTTCCTTGAAAACTGATTCTTTCGAATCTTCCTGGCAGATAGGCACTTGCAAACCCCCGTTGAACCTTCGACTTGTCCCTTGAAGGTCCGGCCAGTTCGAGCGCGGCATAAGCCACCGCAGCATTGTGGTGCTGAATTTCTCCAAATAGGCTTGGACTAACCTCAATCGTTGAACCCGGAGTAGATATTAAGACTCCGGATTCTCGGTTTTGCCACTGGACTTCCCTTCCAACCTTCCAAAGTGGCGATCCAAGTTCAAGGGCCGTTTGTTCGATTTTGAAGAACGCTTCGTCTGGCATTTCTCCAACCACAACTGGAACGTTCGGCTTTATTATTCCGGCTTTTTCGTGCGCGATTTCTTTGAGCGTTGATCCAAGGATACTTACGTGGTCGTAACTAATACTCACAATTGCCGATGCTGCGGACTGAACAATATTGGTAGCATCGAGACGTCCCCCAAGGCCCACTTCCAAAGCGACCCACTCGCACTTCTTTTGCTTCCAAAACTCAAAACCCATAGCCATTTTGAATTCGAATTCGGTAACTCCGCCAAATTCCGATTCACTTAAACTCTCGCCTATTGGCAGCAATTTGGTCGCGATTTCAGCGAGTTCTCTTTCGGAAATTAAATTCCTTCCAAATTGAATCCGCTCCCGCGGATTTACAACGTACGGGCTAAAAAATGCTCCCGTTCTATACCCCTCTTCCACAAGGCAACTCTGAATCATTGCGGTGACCGAACCTTTTCCATTTGTGCCGGCTATGTGGATGAATTTTGGAGAATTCTCGGCCCCAAGTGATCCAGCAAGATCAGCCCTTCGGGCGAATTCCGACATTCGGTCCAATCCAAGACGCCAGCCCCTTTGAGCCAGCGATGCAATGTAATCTTGGGATTGTTGATAGTCCACCGACCTATGATTATCCCGACGACGGGGGCAATTTAGTTGTAGTTCGCAGAGAATGGCTCGAATAAGGTATCTTTTACGTTCGCAATTCGGGGCGTAGCGCAGTTGGTAGCGCGCGTGTTTTGGGAACATGAGGTCGCAGGTTCGAATCCTGTCGCCCCGACCATAAAAATTATTTCGGCGATTGAAATTCTTCTGCGAAAGCCTTTAGGGCGAGGTCCATTCCAGGGTCTTTTAGACTCTGAAGAGCCGCAATAATGGCTTCAGGAGAGGCATTTTCACCCAAGATATTCTTCCCTTCGGTC
>JAYVXG010000136.1:0-7742 GCA_043785475.1 Armatimonadota bacterium | reverse complement strand
TTTAGGCTCGGCGAACAAACGGCGCTCATGATCACAAGACTGGTCATGAGCGTTTTTCGTTTTTGACCAATCATGAAACTAAGAACATGAATACGGTCACCAACCTCCTTAAAACTGACTTCCACGTCGCTGATCTCTCGTTGGCTCCTTTTGGACGCAAGGAGATCGCCATCGCTGAAACCGAAATGCCCGGCCTGATGGAAATTCGAAATGAATATCGCGGTCAACAGCCGCTGAAAGGAGCAAAAATCGCCGGCTCCCTTCACATGACGATCCAAACCGCAGTCCTCATTGAGACGCTGGTGGACCTCGGCGCCGAAGTCCGCTGGGCAAGCTGCAATATCTTCTCAACGCAAGACCATGCCGCTGCCGCAATTGCCGCCACGAGCATTCCGGTGTTTGCCTACAAAGGCGAATCGCTCGAAGAGTATTGGGAGTTCACCCACAAGATTCTCGAGTGGCACGACGGCGGAACGCCGAACATGATCCTTGATGATGGCGGCGATGCGACCGTTCTCGTGTTGCTTGGTTCGGATGCCGAACAAGATATTTCAGTTTTGGATAAGCCAGGAAGCGAAGAAGAGATCATCATGTTCGCCTCCATTAAGAAGAAACTGGGCGTTGATTCTAGGTTCTACAGTCGAATTAAGGCGAACATCAAGGGCGTTAGCGAGGAGACAACGACGGGGGTCAAGCGACTCTACAAGCTTCACTCAGAAGTGAAGTTGCCATTCGCGTGCTTTAACGTTAACGACTCGGTTACCAAGTCAAAATTCGACAATCTTTACGGTTGTCGAGAGTCTCTGGTAGACGGAATCAAGCGAGCTACCGACGTGATGATTGCCGGAAAGGTCGCCCTCGTCTGTGGTTACGGTGACGTCGGAAAGGGAAGCGCTCAAGCTCTTCGCGCCCTCAGTGCCCAAGTCTGGGTCACCGAGTGCGACCCAATTTGCGCCTTGCAGGCGGCGATGGAAGGCTATCGAGTTGTGACGATGGACTACGCGGCCGACAAGGCTGACATCTTCGTTTCGGCAACCGGAAACCGAGACATCATACGCCATGAAGACATGAAGCGAATGAAGAACAACGCGATCGTCTGCAATATCGGCCACTTTGACAATGAGATCGACGTTGCTTCGCTAAAGCAGTACAAGTGGGAGAACATCAAGCCGCAGGTCGATCACATCGAATTTCCCGACGGAAAGCGAATCATCCTCCTTGCCGAAGGACGATTGATCAACCTTGGTTGCGGAACCGGACATCCGTCCTACGTGATGAGCTCCAGCTTTGCCAATCAAGTACTAGCGCAGATCGAGTTGTTCTCGAACTTTGGTCAGCACGCACCTGGGGTGTACGTTTTGCCAAAGCATCTCGATGAGAAGGTCGCAAGGCTGCAGTTGAAGAAGCTTGGAGCCGAGTTGACGGTCTTGAGTGACAAGCAGGCGAGCTACATTGGCGTGATGCCGGAAGGTCCGTATAAGCCGGATTCATACAGATATTGAGGCGACCAGGCAAGAAGGCGACTAGGCAGCCAGGTAAGGAGGAAAGAGGCCCCCGGCTGAGAGCTAGGGCCGGAAGAAAAGCACTTTTTGCTTTTTAGCGTGACGAGTGCGTGACAAGCCACCAAACTTGTCATTGGACCCTGTAAAGTAATCGTGGAGCCACCGGCTTTCATTGCTTGTATTGGGTTTATTGGAGTTGGTCAGGCATAGTTCCTGGCCTTCTCCGCTTCCCGGCTTTTTTGATTTCGCATTCCGTTGACTAAGGGTAGCGGTGCGCCCTTGGCGCTTGACCAGGGCCGTCAGTGCGTGTGGTGTTGGAGATTGGCTTACGTTTCTTGACTCCTGAAGCCTAGTTGCCTGGTCGCCTGGAAGCCCAGTGGCCCCGCGTCGCGTGGTATACTCCTTCCTGTTGCCGAGAGGTTGGTGCTGGTTAGCCGCCACGCATGTTTTCACGGTACACGAATAGGAATATAACATGGCAAATATCCGCGTACGAATACGCTTGCGCTCATACGACCACCGGTCGATCGATCAAAGCGCTGAGAAAATTGTTGACACTGCAAAGCGAACTGGCGCCCGAGTTAAGGGTCCTGTACCACTGCCAACCCACCTTCGACGGTTCTGCGTCATCCGTGGACCTCACATCGACAAGGAGTCGATGGAGCACTTCGAGTTGAGAACGCACAATCGTCTTATAGACATCCACGAACCAACTAACAAAACAATCGATGCTTTGATGCGACTAGACCTTCCAAGTGGCGTCGACATCGAAATTAAGATGTAAATTGCTTTTATAGCAATAATACTTTGGGGGCTTGAATCATTTCAGGTCCCCAATTTGATATTATGGGCCAGTGAGTTCTCAGTTCATGATGTGCCCGACCTGCCAGAAACAGGTTATTTCCGGCGTTCCAACCTGCCAATTTTGTGGCTCTGACCTAAGAGGTATGGCTCCTGCACAAGGGAAGCGGTCCATATTTATCGACTCAGACTCGTATGATGTCGTTCATACCGGCGGTAAGCCAGATTGGGTTTATCCCGCCTATTACATCCTTTCCGGCTACTATATTGTGGCGGCCATCGTTCAAATCCTCATTATCATGATGGGTAAAAAATCGGACTTGTCCGATCCATTTACCATGATCATGATTGCCATCCATGGACTTAGCTTGATCGTAGGAATTGGACTACTGGCAAAGATCGAAATAGTTCGGGGAATAGTCAATTACTTGTCTTTTGGCAAGATACTAGGAGGTCTTCGTGGAATCCTGATTTCGCTAGGAGTGATGATGATCTCCACAGGTTTTGGAATATTATTGCTGATCTTGAGCGTCCTCGATCTTTCTGCGGGCGTCTTTATGATCTATCTCATCGGCGAAACGGACTAAAATGGCGACCGAATCGTGTCCTCGCTGTGGAGAGAAGGCCATCACCCAAACGGGTCATTGCGTCTTTTGCGGAGCTGTGGTCATAGCCCGAGCAACCGTGCCAAGTGGAAAAGGTTACGAGAAATCGATGCGCACTTACAATAGTGTAAGTGCGCTGTTTCTTGTGTTCGGGATTCTGTATATTGTCTTGGCCGCGGTTGGGACGATTATGACTAAATCACCGATGCTAGGTATGCTAGTTGCCGGAGTCTTGACCTTAATTCAGGCCATCTTACTGCTGAAGAACAACGACTGGATGCGCTCGATAACCAAAGTCTTTTGCATGATCAGGCTGGCGATTTTCCTCCTGATGTTCCTCGTTCTGATCCCTTACCTCATCCATTTCAAAGGAGTGGGGTTTGTATTTGCGGCCGTGTTCCTGGTCGATATTTATTGCTTGGTTCTCATGATCCGGACGATTGACGACGTGTACTTTGCTTGAGGCTTTGAGATCAAGGGCCAGATTCTGCTATATTTGAACTAATGTCAAACGAAAAGCCAGTTCGAATTACCGTTGGGGATGTGAGGGAAGTTACGGAAGCTACCACGATTCAAAGTGAGTCACCGGTTTCCCGATCAGCTTCCTCAGTCTCCTACAAGGCGTCAGTTCCCGATAATTCTGGCAACGGAATGGTAATGGCAGGGGGACTTGTAGGCTTCATCCTTTTCGTCCTTGCGGGCTATTTTGGACTCGTTCATGGGGTCACTCCGGACGCTGCAAACACATCAAACGCAAAATCCTCATCCGCAACGACAAAAGCTGTTGCTGCCACTGACCAAAAGTCACCGGCCACAAATGCTCCTGCGCCAAGCGGTACGGCCACCAACTCTCCGGCCCCCGATAAAGCTATGGCAAACAATGCGCCGCCGACCGCGACGAACGCCCCAGCTACGAAGGATAGTAGTACCAATGCGCAGACTGCGGCCACGAACGCTCCACCTACTAAGGATGCTGGTACCAATGCCTCCTCGGCCAACAACGCACCAAAGTAAACAACTGTTTTCTTTTAGGACTTCAACAGACCTAACAGATCGTCGAGGTTCAACGGTTCGCTTACCATGGCAACATTTCCACCCGAATCTCGGGGCCATTCGAGATGTTGTCGATCCCAATATATTTCGATTCCGTTTTTGTCGGGATCTCGGAAGTAAATGGCTTCGCTGACACCATGATCGGCAGCGCCGTCAATCGAAACTCCATGATCCATCAAGTTTTGTAAGGCAGCCGCCAAATCGCGTCGACTGGGAAACACGATGGCGACATGATATAGCCCGGGAGCCCGGTCTGGCGCAGGGTCCGCACCCAAGCTGTGCCAAGTGTTCAGGCCGATATGGTGGTGATAGCCGCCCGCCGAGACAAAAGCGGCTTGGCTTCCGTATCGCTGAGAGATTTCAAATCCGAGCACTTTAGTGTAGAAATCAAGCGACCGCTCCAAATCTGAAACTTTCAAATGCACATGACCAATGGCGGTTGCGCTCGGAACTCGATACTCGTTCATAAAGGTTTAATACTCTCAAAGTCTACGAGATTGTTGTTTTCTGACGACAAATCACTGAACTATTGCGTCAACATATTCGTCAATGAAATTCATGAGGAAGACATTTTTTCCGTTGCTTTCGGTTGTCTTGGCCGCCAGTGTTGGCCTGTTACCAATCCTAACTTCAGCTCAGGCGCAAGAGCCGGCAAAGCCAAAGATTGACTTTGTGAAGGAAATCGTACCGATCGTAAAGTCGAGCTGCCTTGGTTGCCACAATAAAGACAACGCGAAGCACAATGTCATGTTTCCCAACAAAATGACGCTTGAAGAGGCTCTTAAGAATCCACGCCTCTGGAAGAAATCTGCACGAGAAGTAAAGTCAAAACAAATGCCGCCAAGAGACCACGGAACTATGTCGGACAAGGAGCGAACTAAATTTGTTGACTGGGCCGAAGCGGCCTTTCCTAAACCCATAACTCCTCCAGTGCCTCCGACGCCGCCAACGACGGGCGGCGGTTCGGGCGGCGGTTAGTTAAGCATTCGTTCAACGAAGCACAAGTGATTGTGAGTTGTTGGGATTTTGGTCCTCTCCTCCGTCGCATCGGTCAAGCAGTACCTAAAGGTTCATGGATGACCGATGCGACCCCTCTCCTCAGTGGAGGAGCTATAGTTAAATCCACATGTTGACTGCATTCCCACTCTAAATGTGAGACCTGAAGCTTGATCGCCCGAACTACTTCAGAAGTTGTTTGACCATATCCGGTACGTCGGATGTCCGATCTGCCACCAGGGCCCCGGCTGCGACCAAAGCATCGACTTTCGATTGCGCGGTGCCCATATTTCCGCTGACAATTGCGCCTGCGTGCCCCATCCGTTTTCCGGGTGGAGCAGTTCGTCCCGAAATGAACCCCACCACTGGCTTGGTCATATGTTTCCCGACGTATTCAGCCGCTGTTTCTTCGTCCGATCCGCCAATCTCTCCGATCAAGACAATTGCCTTGGTCTTCGGATCGTTCTGGAACATTTCCATAACTTCAATAAACCTGGTGCCTGGCAACGGGTCGCCACCAATGCCAACGCATGTCGTTTGTCCGAGCCCGTTTCGGGTGAGTTCCCAAACAATTTCGTACGTCAAGGTTCCCGAGCGAGAGACCACGCCAATGTCGCCGGCAGCAAAAATATGACCAGGCATGATTCCCATTTTGCATTCGCCAGGAGTGATGATTCCCGCACAATTTCCGCCGAGTAGTCGGGCCCTTCCGTTAAGACGGAGCCGGTTCACTACTTTGGTCATGTCTGATATCGGAATTCCTTCGGTAATAAGGGTAACAAAGGGAATCCCTGCGTCCTCACACTCTAAAACAGAGTCAGCCGCAAATGGGGGTGGAACGAAGATCAGAGAAGCGTTTGCCCCGGTTGCGGCGACGGCCTCATGAACCGTGTTGAAGACCGGTTTGCCAAGAAATTCCTGACCGCCTTTGCCGGGAGTAACGCCCCCAACGACGTTTGTACCGTACTGGATCATCTGCTCTGTGTGGAAGGCTCCTTCTCGGCCCGTCATCCCACAAACGATGACCTTGGTACTTTTATCGACGAGGACTGACATTCAGCCTCAAATTTTACCGGGATTTTTTTGACTTTCGGAACGAAGATCGGAAAAGCTGTGTTATGATATTTAATGGTTGCAAAGCCAATCGCCGAATGATGAGCATTTAATGCAAGTCATCGGGGGACCCAAACTATTGGGGTGAATGAACGGTAACACGTTCTAGGGAAGCTCTTGGCCCGAACCCGTCAGCTAACCCCGTAGGCGTGAGAGAGAGGAAATATGTGGGGAGTCGATAGGCTCCGACGCAGAAGCTTCGCCTTTGCGGCTCGAACCTTGAAAGGGTCAAACTTTCATGAGCATTGTTGCTCGTGCGACCCGATAAGGTTCTTGCACCTCCTGTGGGGTCGTGGCTTAATTGTCGTGACCCCATTTTCTATTTAAGACCACTGTCACAAGGTAAGTTAATCAAATGAGTAAATCCGTACCGGGAGTTCGATTCGCAGAAGTAGATCGCGAAACCAAGGAAACGCGGATTCATGTGGTCCTCGATATCGATGGTGGTACCAAGCAAGATATTTCCACCGGGATTGGCTTTTTTGACCACATGCTGAATCTCATGGCCTTTCATGGTCAATTTGATGTTGGAATTGAAGCTGAAGGCGATCTCCATATCGATGATCACCACACCGTTGAGGACGTGGGAATTGTCTTGGGCAGAGCTTTTCGCGACGCTTTGGAAGCTTCGGGAGCAATAGAACGATACGGCTCTTGCCACATGGTCATGGAAGAAGCACTTGTCTTGGTTGCTCTCGATATCAGCGGACGGTCGGGCCTATTTTTCGATGTAAAGTTTTCTAGAGAAGTTGTTGGCGGCCTTGCCACCGAAAACGTCAAAGAGTTCTTGCGGGCTTTTACATCAAACGCCGGTTTCACGATTCACGTTCAGAAACTGGCAGGCGAAAATGATCATCACGTGATCGAAGGAATTTTCAAGGGCCTCGGCCGAGTTTTGGAGCAAGCCACCCGAAAGTCCGAGCGCAGAAACGGCGTTTCGACCAAAGGTCGAATAGATTAAACTTGAAACCAGTTCGGGGCGATTGCCGTACCTAGGGCCATATGAAAGACCTTGCACCAATGATTGCGTCAATATTTGTGTTGCTGATACCCATCGTCGCAATTCTTACGCGTCATCAGCAAAAGATGACTCTCTTGATGCGGCCAGAAAATCAGCCTCAGCAGGATGTCAATAATTTGCTTTCTCTCCAGTACGAAGTTCATCAACTCAAGAGCATTGTTTCGGATCTAGCGATAAGCGTCGACAGCCTCAAAAATGAAATTCGATCAACCAGTCGAATTCAAGAAAGAGTTAGAATTGGAGAGTAATTCATGGTAGCCGTTGCAATTATCTTTCTTGGAATTATCTTCGTCTTGTCGATAGTCGGCATTGGCGTTTGGCATACTCAGCGAATGGCGGAGTTGCAGAGGCCAAACCGGGGATCCATGCCGGAACTTGTCGAAATGAATTCGCTCCAGAATGAAGTCAAAGAATTGCGCCAAGTGGTTCATACCCTCGCCATAAATGTTGAAAACATGAAAGACAATTATGTTCATGTTTCGGCTTTCGAAGATAGAATAAGGGTGGCTGAGTAATGTTTAGGCCGGAAGTCCTTGTTTTTTTGATTCCGTTGGCGGCACTTTCGATCCCAATCATTCGAATGCTGATTAACCATCAGACCACGATGGCTCAAATCATCCACGGTCAAAATAGGGATCAAAACGATCACGC
>JAYVXG010000135.1:0-7746 GCA_043785475.1 Armatimonadota bacterium | reverse complement strand
GCTAGTTTCTAGTAATAGTTCCATCACTGATAACCAATGTTCGGTCCGACTCCTTGATCATGATCGGGTCGTGGGTCACCATAACGAGCGACCCTGTGCCCCGATGCCGATTAAGCATATCTACGACGAGGATTCCGTTTTCGTGATCAAGGGCAGCGGTTGGTTCGTCCGCAAATATCACCTCAGGACTGTTGATGAGGGCTCGGGCGACGCATACTCGCTGTCGCTCTCCACCACTCAGTTCGTGGGGAAACCGGTTCATTTTGTCCTTCAGCCCCAAGTCGTCCAAAAGACTCATGGCACGGTCGATCAGCTTCGAATTGATTGTCAGAACATTTTCAATCGCAGAAAGATAACCCAAGAGATATGGTTGTTGGAAGACAAAGCCAAACCTCTGGAGCCGCATTTTTGCACGCTCCGTGTCACTGAGCGAATTCATCACCACACCGTTAAATTTAATTTCACCCACCGTCGGGTTTTTCAAACCACTCAGAAGATACAGCAATGAACTTTTGCCCGAACCACTCGGACCGAGAATTCCCACAAACTCGCCTTTGTCAACTTGCAAGTTAATGTCTCGGCAGGCAAAAACTTCTCGTTCATGGTCGTGATAAATCAGCGAGACGTCGACGGCTTCGACCATCAGACAATCCTCCGTTCGACGACCGCGACCGGGTCGAACTTGCGAAATCTCAGCCAGATCGTGCCTAGGGCGATCACGAGAATCGCTATCGGGACAGGAACGGTGTATGCGATCGCCATCGCGTCGCCAGTATCGAGGGCATAGCCCTGCGGGTCCATCAAATTGCCCTTTAGAAACATAAGCAACCCTCGGGCTGCCACTAGTCCAAAAAACCATCCTCCGATGATCACAATCACTGACTCCATAAGCACTCGCTTAAAGAGTTGATTCTTGGTATGTCCAATCGCCTGTAAAAGCCCAAATTCAACCAACCGTTGGCTTTGGTAAATGTTCATCAGCATTCCCATCATAATGGAAATTACGAGTACCAATATTCCAATGACTGCGTCAATAATCTTGTACAAAACCGCAAACATTTCCTTGCTGTCTTTTTCAATTTCCGAGTAGGCAAAGAGTTGAGCGAACTTCCCTTTCATTTTAGTTTTCGCCCACTTATCGTATGTCTGTTGCTTGGCTCGGTCCTTGGTAAAGATCAGCGCGAAGTCGATTGGAATCGGCTGGGTATCCGCAAAATATTGCTTATTCGAAACCATCAGCCATCGGTCACAATTGATGATCCCGACCAACCTTACTGGTCGCCGAGAGAAATTGTCCGAGTCGTCGGGCTTAAGGATAATATCGCCAATCTTGACATGTAGGTTTTTGGCGACGGGTGTACTCACCATCATTTCTGGCTTGCCGTCCACCGGACGGCGACCCGTGATCCCGGTGTAATCTTCCCGCCGCAAATAGTATTCAAGGTCATCCTTTTCAAATCCCATTACTGCAAACGGCCACTTTCCAACGATGCTTTTCACCTGGGCCCCACTGCCGCGGCACAAAATAACTCGTTCGATCTCAACGGGAGGCTTGGTGGTTAACTCCTTCACAAACACCGGTGTGAGCGTTGGGTCAAGGCGTGGGGATACTCCCAAAAACCGGTCTGTGTACCGGTAGATAGTTTGGATGCTGAGCGGAATAGAATTAATGAGTGCGATAATGCTTTGGACTAGCATCACAGCAAGCGATATGACCGCAATCAAAGGAAGGGTTTTGCCTGCATTTCGCCTCAAAAAGATGGTCGGCGATAGCGGATGGGCAAAACGTGGCATTCCTAACATGCTACTACGTACCGGGGTCCAAATTTGAAGCAGAATGTGCGATCCGGTTTCACCCTTGTGGAGCTTTTGATCGTCATCATTGTCATTTCAATCCTCGTCTCGATAGCAATTCCTAAATTCGGAAGTGCTTGGCGAAGTAGCTCCGAATCTCAACTTCGAGCCAATTTGGCCGAATACCGAGGCGCGATCGAGCGATTTCATAGTGACACGGGCCTCTATCCTGCAACGTTGTCCGATGCACGGATGTCCAGTGCTCCAGCAACCGGTCTCGACGAAGGGGGGTTTGTTCAACCACTCCAAGTCGGTTCTTGGCAAGGTCCATATGTAGCAGGAATTTCGGCCGCAACTGTGTCGTACCCGGACTTGCGCAGCGTAAGTTACCTATACAGTACTGAATCGCCCATTGTTGGAAAGCTCATCCTCAACACAAGTAAAACTGATTTGTACGGAGTGCATTTGAACACTTGGTAAGCATGTTAACGTCGATACCTAAGAAAGAGCTCCTCTCCAATGGCCTCATGGCCGACCATGCTAAATTTCATCACCTGGTCGCGAGGCAGCGGCTTTCCGCCAGCAATCGTGGGCGTCTCGTCACCCAGCTTAATCTTAGGGGCTACGGTAAGAAACAATTCATCGATGAGGTCTAATTCCAAAAGCTGAGCATTGATTTTGCTGCCTCCAAGTACATTCATCACATTCACGCCGTGCGCGCGAATGAGTTTGAAAGCAAGTCGCCAGTCTAACTCACTTTTGCCTGCCCGAATAACCGTTATGCCGGGGCGATCCTCGATATCTGAATCTTCAGTAGTGAGGATAACGGAGTCCTGCTTAGTTAGAAATTTGGATTTCCAGGGCAAATTTCCAGACTCGGTTACCACAATTCGAGTCATAGTTTCCGGATTCCAGTCATCTCCGGAAGCCCGCAGGCTACTTGCGCCAACCAACACTGCGTCAGCCTTGGATTCGAGTCGGCGCATCAGAAAATGGTCCGTTGAAGAACCCAAGTCAGAGACCGGCTCATCGCGCCCACCAGTAACAATCTTTCCGTCAATGGTTGAGACCATGTTGATGAACGTAAATGGTCGATTTGAATGCGGATTCTTAAAGGCAATATCGTGGTAAAGAGAAGGAAAAGCATCCCGCCCAACCAACTCTGCAGTGGCCGTCCGGATCGTGGAATACGGTTGCTCCGCCAACCGTTGATCGCCAATAAAAAACGTTGGCACATTGTAAACGCCTGTCGCGTACGCATCCTCGTCGAAGTCAATCACTTGATCACCAAACCGATCCTCAATAATTGCCGACCTCAAGGCATCAATGTTCTTCACAATGCCGTGGGCGAGGTCGCACAAGACTTCGACCTTATTGATATCTCGACCATTCTCCCAAAAAGCACGGTAAATCGCATCGACAAGCGCATCCTGAACCCCTTCCGTTTTTGCATATTCAGTTGCTTGGTGGGCATTGAACGAACGGACGTCTGGCGGCTTCGGAACCAGCGGCAGAACCATGCCCTCCGCCGCCATCAGCAATGCAAAACGTGACAATGTCGGCGGTCGATTTGGTGGCTCATCCTTCTTTACCGATGGGTCATTGGGCATGTCTCTTGGCAATAATTCGTACCCAATCCAGTCAATTTGGACGCCAAATTCCCGTTGCAGTCTTTGGGCCTGGAAGAGTCCTATCCAGCACCAAGGGCAAATGTAGTCGTGAGCGACAGGAATGGTTTGAATCATAAAGTTTGACGGTTTTCTGTTTAATTGCCGGCCAGATTAATTCGGAAGTCCGACCGGTCGTTTCGATTGAAGAGATTCGTAGGCACGCAACGGTATCGATACAGCCGCTAAGCCGTGCTCCAAAGTAACTGTTATCGGTTCATTGTCAAGGCAAGACCGAATAAAGGCGTCGACCATGGCCTTGTCCAAGTCACTGCCATATCCCAGCGATACGTGCGAAACCGGCGCGCCATTTCGATAATGATCAATGCCCTGACCAAACATATCGAGGTTGATCACCCCCTTATCACCCACAATCTTCACCATCACGTCACCCCAGGTTTTGTATGATTTTGGACGGGACCAAGAACTGTCGATGGTTGCAAACGCGCCGCATGGGTACTCCAACGTCACCATCGCGGTGTCTTCCCACCCCTTGCCGTACATGTTATTTCCTGTCTGAGCGTAAACCGACGTTGGCTCCTCGTCCAAGAGATCTCGAAGCAAATCCGCCACATGGACTACATGGTCAATCATCGCCCCACCGCCACTCAGAGTCGGATCCGTAAACCAGGATCCCGGACAGGTCCCCCGGTTCGTCGCATTAATTGCCCTGACTTGACCGATGTCGCCATGAAGAACTCGCGCCTTGAGAGTTTGCCATGCCGGCGAAAACCGACAAGGGAAGGCAGTCATAAATTTGATGCCGTTGTTCTTCACGACAAGACGTAGACGGTTAAATTCGTCTGCCTTTGCCACGACAGGCTTTTCACAAAGGATATGCTTTCGCGCATTTGCACACTGTTCAATATGCCCTAAATGATTATTGTTTTCGCTGGAAATTGCAACAGCATCACATTCGCTGAGCAACTCAGTGAGGTCCCGAAAGAATTTCAGACCCCTTTCTGAAGCAAATGACTTTCCCCGAGCCTTGTCATTGTCCCAAATTCCTACCATCGAAGTTCGCTCGTCATGAGCGAAGTGATGGGCGTAACTTGAGCAATGAAGGTGAGCAGTACTCACCAATCCAACGCGAAGACTCACCGAAGATTTCGTCACAGGGAAATGTTACTCAGTTGAATGCGTCGCCCGTCGCCTTCAAACGTAATCCTAATTCGTTTTGCCGTATTAAGGTCGATTAATCGAAACATGGCATTAGGCCATTCAACTAGGCAAAGGTGGCTGTCCAAATAATCCTCCATGCCCGTCCCAAGAGTGTCCGTGATCCTATAGAAATCGGCGTGGAGTACGGGAGGTTCGGTCGGATACACGGCAAACAAGTTAAAAGTCGGAGATCGGACTGGCTCATTCCAACCGAGCCCGAGCATCATGCCTCGAATTAGGGTTGTCTTCCCCACACCAAGATCTCCCTCGAACAACACAACGTCTCCCCGTGAAAATGCTCGAACGAGGCTGGCGCCTTGTTCGAGCATTTTAGCTTCTGATTCGACCGTAATCTCAGTCATTCGGCGATTTGCTCGGGAGCCATGACCTTATCATAAAGGATCACTGCCACTAAGCAACCAATGAGTGGGCCAGTTATGTAAACGGCTGCATTCCCAAAATTTTGCATTGTTACCAGAGTTGGGCCAAGCCAACGAGCAGGATTCATGGCTCCTCCGGTCAGCGGACCAATCGCAAGGATATCGATGGTGACGGCAAGACCAATGAAAAAACCGCCCAGGCGAGGAGCACGCTTGTCATACTCTGTTCCAAGAACGGCAAGAACCAGGAAGCATGTCGCGATGGCCTCCGCGATGATTGCGCTGATCACCGTGACATTTGCACCCAGAGCGGGTGTTCCCTCTAACACCACTCGCTTATCGAGACCGCAACCCATGACGGCGAGTGCGCCCAATCCACCACCGATGATTTGGGCCACGATGTACATCAGCCCCAGACTCGGGCTAATTCGCTTTGAAATGATCATGCCCGTCGTTACGGCCGGATTAAAGTGTCCCCCGCTTATGGCGGCGAAGGTGGAAATAAAAACCACAAGGATTAACCCATGGGCGAAGGCGGGTACCAAAATATTTCCGCCGGAATTGTGGATCGCGAGAATCCCACCGAAGCAGAGAGCGAACGTTCCAATCAACTCTGCAGTGAGTGCTTTCTTGTCCATACTCGTAAGGACGGAGCTAACCTGCATAAAGTCCTGCATGAAACCGAATATATTGTTGACTGGCAAAAATGCGAGCAATAATTCAGAATTTTTGGCGTCGAAGTACTTAGAATGGCATTTCGATTCGAAAGTCGCGTATAATTTTCGACGGCAACGAAGCCGAAAGGAGCATAAAACAACGATGTTTAGAAAACTCTACTGGGTAAGTGAACAAGTCTTTGATGACGGCACTTCAACTGTAAATGGTGTTTACACCTCAATTCCTGATCTCGTCCATTACGGATTGAGATTTCCCGACAAAGGTCAACTTCGCCTCACTTTGACGAAGCTGGACTCGAATCAACAGCCGCTGGGATGTTGGCTATCGCCAAACTTTGACGGTCTTGAGTCGGCGATGGGGCCCTATTTAAGAACTGAAGAATTCACAAACGACCACGTAAAGCTCCTGATCCGCAGCGTGGTCGGCGACAACGTGGCCGCCTAAACAAAAACGACCCATCCTATTCGGATGGGTCGTTTTCGGCGTTTTGTTGGAATCGATTAGTTGGATCCAGATTTCTTGCTGTTGCCAGTGGTGTTCTTCATGTCCGCTTCTTTCAACGACTTTGTGAGCGCGTCGAATTTTTCTTTCAGGCCAACTTTTGTAATGTTAATTACGGCTGATTTTCGACTATTGAGAAGTCGCTTGTCAATGTCTATCGCGGCGCTTCCTTTCTGCTCAGCCAAAGATCGCTTCACTTCCTCTTTCATCCAAGGCTTAATTTCGAGTGGGCTCGCCGGAGTCTTCTTTTCGACATGGATCTTTACCGAAGAGCCGCCATCCTCTAGCCATCCACTGGTTCCGCCTTCCGCAAGCTTATCGACTTCAGTTTTCATTCGAGGTGGAAACTTGTCATATTCGGTGCTCTGATACGTCTCACCGCCTGGATCGACCGTGTATTGACGGGCAACAATTCCGAAAGTCTGACCAGTCTTGAGATCCGAATCGACCTTTGCTTTGGTAGCCGCATCCTTCACAACAACCCAGGTCAAACTCACTTGAGCGTGGTTTTCAAATTCCTTGGGATTATCTTTAATAAATGCATCAACTTGAGCATCGCTAATCTTAATTCCCTTGCTCAGCAAGTTGTGTCGCGCCCAAGAAATAAGCAATTCACCCTTGATTTCGGTCACTGACATACCCTGTCCAGTTAGGGCAATAACAAAGTCTGGTCGCTTCGATATTTGATATTTCAGTTCGTTGGCAACGTCGGCATCAGTTGGGAGTACGTTCTCCTGCTTAGCCAACTGAAGCAAAAGCTTTTGGTTAACCATATCGTTCAATGCCTGAAAATTGAGTGGTTGAGCAACATTGGCTTGAACCGGTCCCTTCGAGCTATTGACGAGAACCTGGACTTTTCGCTCCAAATGGGCTATGTACTCGTCCTTCGAAACGCTTTCGCCGTTCACGGTTGCAACGATATCTCCTCCGCCACCACCAGCACCACCTTTACAGCCGACCAAAAGCAAGGTTAGACAAAGAACAGAAATTGTTGAAGTGATAGGTTTATGCATAGAAAAAATCAAGTCTCCCAGTAAAATACTGACACTAATGGTACCCGTCAGGCGAGCGTCAGTTATTCCATAGATATAACATCAGGGAAGCACGAAACGTGCCAAAAGAGTGATTTACGCCGATAAATCGAGATGATCAGATGACTCGAAAATCAAAATTGCGGTCGGCGATTTGTGCTCGCCAACAGTGTCGCCGTGAAGTTCAACTGCATCCTCGTGAGAGGGCTTTTCTTCCTCTTCCTCATGCTTCCTGGACTGACGATCAGCCAGACTCATAATCCGAGGGCCAAGGTCGCTCCCAAAAGAAGCCCCTACTCCTGGTCTAATTCGTTCAACTTCGCCCACACCATCACCGAATTTGGATTCCGCCTTCTTGGCGCATAAAATTGCGAAGGCGATTCATCGCTTGAGTATGAAGTTGATAGACTCGGCTCTCGCTGACACTCAGCACTCTGCCAATTTCCTTGAATGTCAGTCCCTCGAAATAATAAAGTGCAATAACCAGCCGTTCCCTTTCTGGAAGGTGGTCGACTCCAGAGGTGAGAATTCGTC
>JAYVXG010000134.1:0-7757 GCA_043785475.1 Armatimonadota bacterium | reverse complement strand
GGATTTGAAGTTCGGCCCAATGCCGATGGAAAGTACACGGTTAACCTGAAGCGGAGCGGGAAAGTGGTTGACTCGTTACCACTTGTGTTGCGAATTCGAGATAAACACCAGTCCCATAAGCGCACCTTTGTGAGTTCGATTGATGGTAGCGTTCAGTACTACGGCGTTCAGCCTTCGCTCTCTGATGGCGCTGGTCAAGCGCTTTTCTTGTCCCTCCATGGAGCGTCGGTCGAAGCCATGGGGCAGGCCGATGCCTACGAAGCCAAGTCGTGGGGTTACATTGTTTGCCCGACCAATCGACGCCCGTACGGATTTGACTGGGAAGACATGGGACGTATCGACGCCCTCGAAGTCTTTGAACTGGCGAAGAAACGATATGAAACCGATCCGTCCCAAAGCTATCTTACTGGCCACTCGATGGGCGGGCATGGCACCTATCAGCTTGGCGTCCTGTATCCGGACAAGTTTGCCGCCATTGCACCATGTTCGGGCTGGGTCAGCTTTTTGTCGTACGGTGGTGGCAGCACCTATCCCGACACTCCAGTTGGAAATGTGTTAAAGCGGGCGATGTCAGCAAGCGACACTTTGTCGATGAAGTCGAACTACTACAACAAGCCGCTCTTCATCATGCACGGCGAAGTGGACGACAACGTTCCCGTCTCCGAGGCGCGAAATATGCGTAAGGAACTCGCGGACCATCCGATGCTTTACTGGCACGAAGAAAAAGGCGCGAGCCACTGGTACGATACCGATCCTGAGCCCGGCTCGGGTTGCGAAGATTACGGTCCGATTTTCGACATGTTTGCCCGGGCGCGCATTCCAAAGTATAAGGAAGTTCGGGATTTTACCTTCAAGACGCCAAATCTCGCGGCATCGAATCAGTGCTACTGGTTGAAGATCATGGCACAGGACGAGGCCGGATCGCTGAGCGAAGTTCATGCGGCGAGCTTCCCGGGTCTGCGAAAGTTCGTGATTGAATCGAAGAACGTGGCGTCGCTTGAAGTGGATTCGAGTGTTCTCTACGGTCAAGGTGCCTTTACGATTGAAGTCAACGGCAAGGCAGTCTCAATGAAGGATCTTGGCAACGGTTGGGCACGAGTTGATCTGAAAGCGGGCGTGAACGATGACCAAACACTTTTGACTGGATTCAAGTCGGTCTTCAAAAATCACGTTACATTTGTGCTTTCGACCCTCGGTTCAAAAAGTGAACAGTCATGGGCACGAAGGAAGGCTCGATTCGACGCCGAACAGCTTGAATACATCGGAAATGGTTCCGTCGATATTATCACCGACATCGAGTGTCGAAGCAATAATAAGGTCTACGGTAATCGAAACTTGATTCTGTACGGTGGAGGAGGCAATCCAAACAAATCCATTGAGGCTCTGCTGAGCCACGATGGTGTTCGGGCACTTGTCTTGGCTCGCGATTATATTTGTTTTCAATCAGTGGTTCAAAACGGGCGAATTATTGCCAACATTTCAGCGACAACAGAAGGCCTTTCAGCATACGCTGATCGTGTTCCGCTTTTCAGTTCCGGTGCATCATTGCCTGACTATCTCATCCTCAAGAAGAGCTTCTTGACTGATGGACTAGCTGGCGTCGAAGACGCGGGCTTTTGGAAACCACCCCAACACTGAGCATGAAACACTACCAAGCTCATCAATTCGCCGGCATCAAGCATCTCGATGGGAAGCTGAACAAGGCTCCGTGGACCGAGTGTGCTTGGTCGGATGACTTCGTCGACATCGAAGGCGACATTCGCCCTAAGCCACGGTTTCGAACCCGGATGAAGATGTTCTGGGCGCTGGAAGGCAAACCTACCGACGGCTTGTATTTCGCAGCCGAGATGGAGGAGCCACAATTGTGGGCGACGCTGACCGAGCGCGACTCCGTCATTTTTCACGACAACGACTTCGAGGTCTTCCTCGATCCCGACAACGACGCGTTAGCTTACGCCGAGCTGGAGATGAACGCGCTCAACACAGTCTGGGATTTACTATTGGTTCGGCCCTATCGTGACGGCGGACGAGGAGTCGACGGCTGGGAC
Organism: Armatimonadota bacterium; assembly: GCA_043785475.1. Classification (GTDB taxonomy): domain Bacteria; phylum Armatimonadota; class Fimbriimonadia; order Fimbriimonadales; family Fimbriimonadaceae; genus Fimbriimonas. The sequence goes on along the minus strand of JAYVXG010000134.1, from coordinate 5,709 downwards.
ATTAAAGGACTTCGAACCGCGGTCCACATCGATGGCCACCTTAACGACACAAAAAAGCCGTCAAAGGGCTGGAGTGTCGAGATCCATATTCCCTGGAAACCCATCAACGAGATTTCCCGAAAAGACGTCCCGCCCAAACCGGGAGATCAATGGAAGATCAACTTCTCCCGCGTCGAGTGGCATGTCGATGCTATCGACGGAAAATTCGTCAAGCGAAAGGGCCTGAAAGAAGACAACTGGGTCTGGTCCCCGCAAGGCGTGGTTGATATGCACCAACCCGAACAATGGGGTTTGGTTGAATTTGTGAAGAGTTAGGCTTTTTAATAATTGCAGTCAGTACTCCCCCGGTTCGCCCAACATTTTCGATTGATTATGTGGATTGGGCTCACCGACCCCTCTGTTACAAGTGGGTAACTTTTGGCTATAGGTGTACGAATGCCTGAAAAGAACAAGAAGCTAGCTCGATATTTTCGAAGCAACATGACCCTTCCCGAAGTCCTCAGTTGGAAAAGGCTCCGAAGTGAGCAAATTGGATTCGCATTTAGTCGGCAGTTTCGGACTGGGGATTTTGTTCTAGATTTTTATTGCCGAGAGCTTCGAGTTGCCATCGAAATCGATGGACAAATACATGCGCTCAGAAAGACCAAGGATGAGGTAAGAGATGAGTGGTTAGCCCATCAACAAATCTATGTCCTTAGATTTCAGCAAAGTCAGTTCTCGCCAATCCAGATCAAGTTGCACTTCAGATACGGGATTTCCTAAATAACCTCAAAACCAGCGGAGTCGCTGAACCCGATACCCCTTTGTGACAGAGGGGTCGCTGAGCCTGCGAAGCGGGGGAGTATCTTCGAACTTTGGAATCTAACCCAGCTCTTTCGAAATCTCCCAATGGTGCCCGAATGGGTCTTTGACTCGGCCAGTCAGCCACCCGAGCAATTCAGCAACCTCGGCGACAGGCGTCGCCCCCGCGTTCACCGCTTGCACAAATGTCGCCTTCGGATCGTCCACGACAATAATCATCCGCACCGTCGCCCCGCCCACAGACTCCGGACTGTAGTTTTCGTACTCCGGAGACTCGTCGCTCATCCAAAACTCTGCATCCCCAACCGTAAGCATTGCAAAGACAGAACCACCTTCGTCAAGAACGAACTTCTCTGTCGCGCCAAACGCCTGCTTATAAAATGCCAACGCCTCCGCACCACGTCGAACCGAGAGCAGGGGCATGATTGAGCGGGCCATATCTCACCTTACCCGCTCTAGTTAACGGTAAAATTCCTCCACTCCCATGTCCGAAACCATCGATACCCTCTTGTCCGAAGACCGCACTTTTTCGCCGTCCGCCGAATTTAGGGCCCAGGCTAACGCGAACGACGTAGGTATATACGAACGGGCGTTTAACAATCCCGAAGGGTTCTGGGAAGAGTGGGCCAACAAACTCGACTGGGTCGAAAAATGGCACACGACAATAGAATTCACCGCCCCTAACGCCAAATGGTTCCTCGGTGGCAAGCTCAACGCGGCCTACAACTGCGTCGACCGCCACGCGCTTGGCGATCGCGCCAACAAACCCGCCATCATTTTTGAAGGCGAACCGGGCGACAGCAGAACGATTACATTCGCCGAGATGAAGGACGAAGTTAGTCGGATCGCGAACGCACTCAAATCCCTCGGAGTCAAGAAAGGCGACCGAGTCGCGATATACCTCCCGATGGTTCCCGAGCTTCCGATGACGATGCTGGCGTGCGCCCGAATCGGCGCGCCGCATACCGTCGTTTTCGGCGGATTCAGCGCCGACTCGCTTCAAGAAAGATGTAACGATGCAGCCGCCAAGGTTATCGTCACCGCCGACGGCGGATGGCGTCGTGGCAACGTGGTTCAACTCAAAAAGATCGCGGACGAAGCGATGGACCTTGGTTGCCACACCGTCGAAAAACTTTTGGTTCTCGCACGAACCGGCGAAAAAACTGGCCCAGTCAACATGGTCGCGAATCGCGACATCGCTTGGAACGATTTGGTTCCTCAGCAGTCAACCGACTGCCACTGCGAGCCGATGGACGCCGAAGACCTACTTTACATTTTGTACACAAGCGGATCGACCGGCAAGCCTAAAGGCATCACCCATACCACCGCTGGATACATGGTCGGGGTTTCCGCCACATCGAAGCTCGTCTTCGACCACAAGGAGGACGATATCCATTTCTGCACCGCCGACTGCGGTTGGGTCACTGGTCACAGTTATATCACCTACGGTCCGCTCTGCAATGGAACCACCGTTCTGATCTACGAAGGCGCGCCCGACACGCCCGACAAAGATCGATTTTGGCGGATCATTGAGAAGCAACGAGCCACCATTTTATACACGGCGCCAACTGCGATCCGAACCTTCATGAAGTGGGGCGACGAGTATCCCAATCGATGTGATATGTCCTCGCTTCGCCTCCTCGGCTCGGTTGGAGAGCCGATCAACCCCGAAGCCTGGATGTGGTATCACACGGTTATCGGCAAAGGCAAACTTCCCGTAGTAGACACGTGGTGGCAAACCGAAACTGGCGCGATTATGATCACGGCCCTGCCGGGAATCACAACCACCAAGCCCGGCTCAGCCACCCATCCATTCCCCGGAATTCGCGTCAAAATCCTCGACGAGGAAGGCAATGGCGTCGAAGTCGCCGGTCCCCACGCGATCAACACACCAAAAGGCGGATTCCTGGTTCTCGACTATCCCTGGCCATCGATGACGCGGGGCATCTACAACGATCCCGACCGCTATCAAAAGACGTACTGGAATAAGTTCCCAAACACTTATTTTGCCGGAGATGGCATCAAACTCGACGACGACGGCTACCTGTGGCTGCTCGGTCGAGTCGACGACATCATGCTCGTGGCGGGGCACAATATTTCGACGATGGAAGTCGAATCGGCGTTAGTCGATCATCCGGCGGTCGCCGAAGCTGCAGTCATCGGCAAAACCCACGAAGTTAAGGGCCAAGCCATCGCCGCCTTCGTCATCCTCCGCTCAGGCTACGAAGGATCGGAACAATTGATCAAGGAGCTCAAAGCTCACGTCGCCCACAAAATCGGCGCGATCGCCCGCCCGGACGACTTGTTCTTGTGCGCCGAACTTCCGAAAACCCGTAGCGGCAAGATCATGCGGCGGCTATTGCGCGATGTGGCCGAAGGTCGGGCATTGGGAGATACGACGACTCTGGCTGACCCGAGCGTCGTGGCGAGTCTGAAGGATAAGTACGAAAGTAGCGAAGGCTAGCCCAAACCAAGGACTTTGATCGTTTCCAGACGCTTGGTTTCGGCTCGGTCAAGGACGCTTGCCTGATTCGCCCAGGAAGGTCCGAGCTCAATTTCGTCTTGGTCCTTAAATTTGAATGTCCCCAACTTCGGAGCAAGGACCATGTATCGATCTTCGAGTTCCTTGCCCGATTTGCATCTTTTCAACTCAGGGAAAGCGATCGTCCAGGCTTTGATCGCAGCAGCAAGAAACTCAAGTGAGTCTTTGTCGCCCGGAAGCTTCCACCCTTCTGCGTCGATCGATGGGTGCTTTTTTGCGGACTCGTTTGACATAGAGAACGTCGAAAGCGTATGAATAAATTCTTCTCGCAGGATCTGTTCTATGGTCGGCTTTTTAAACGGAGCCACGAACTCAGCTGTGAAGGACTTGCTAATGGAAGGATAATCTTTGGAAATCTTTTGCAAAGCCGCATAGTATCGTTGTTCCGCTGCCTGTTCTCCCAAAAGTCCAACGACAGTAGCATCAGCTCGGACAATTTGGACTAAACGTCGGATGACCTTTAGCTTCCTGAATACTTCTTTGTTCTCGCCCCTTTTTGCGGACGCGGTGACGTCCTCGAGTTCCATTTTAATGAAAGCCTTAACGCTGGCTGATCGCGGAAAGGAATCTACCGGCGTCGAACGCGCGTTATATCGTCTCGGCCCGGTAGTGGCTCCGATTTGCTCAATGATTGCCAGGGTCTCCCTCGTTCTCGAGGCCTTTTGTGCCGAAGTCACTTCCGGATATGGAAGTTCCTTTTGCCCCTTTTCTTTTCGCTTCAAGTTCGCCATGTCGATATCGATAATCACACCAATATCCGGTTCGAACTTTCGCATCGTCTTGCTGGCCTTGTCGATTAGCTTCTCTAGCGTTTTGGTTTCTTTGCTCGGCTTTGGAACATCCATGTCCAATGGAGACGTTGGAAGTCCCGCCTTTCTCGCCTCATTGAGCGCTTTTATGCAATCGCCTTTTGCGTCGGCCAATGTCGTGCCTGCGATGGCGCATGTGATAAATATGGCGAGGACCCTCACAACTGAAGAGACGGAAATAATAGCTGGGAGGTTGCGGTGATATTGGGATGGTTCGCTGTCTCAGAAGCTCACGAGCCCATGACATTGATCAGGACGCTTGCGCTCAATTATCAAGGCTTCAGCTACTGAGGCTAGAAAAACCACACGAAATTAGATAGAATTCCAAAATCGTGCCGAAATACAAGCACTACATTAACAGCAAAGAGCCAGGGCAGCTTTCCTATGTGACGACAACCTGTCTCGATTGGGCACATCTTTTCACCCGAGATGAAATGAAAACGAGGATGTGACTATCCCTTATCCGAGACTGCGTCAAAGAACAAGCAAAACTCTACAGCTTTGTCGTTATGTCCAATCATATTCACATGATCATCAAACCTAGTGACCACCAAACGATCTCGACCCTCGTTAAAACGGTTAAGGTCAATTCCGTTACTCGACTCCGAAAGTATTGGCTGCCTTCTGAGCTATCCCAGCTGGGCCAGCAAGAAAGTCTCAATCGCCACCAGTATTGGCAGGCATCATTTAGGGGAAATCCGCTTTATACAAAAGATGTTGTTGATCAGAAAGCCCATTACATTCACGCGAACCCAATAAGAGCTGGGTTGGTCGTCCTGCCGGAAGACTTTGTTTGGTCAAGCATGAATTTGATCAACCTTGGAATGATGAAAGAAGATGAGACACTGGATTTACGTTTGGCGCGCGACTACTATGATCATGTGCTCAACGACTACGTTTCTTAGGCTCAGTTTGCTCATGACACTCTTCTTAGCCTCAGTAGCTGGGCCCGTGACATCCGGCCTCAATCAGCTAAGTCAAAATACTAGACTCGTGAGCTACTGAGGCAGCATGCTCATTCGGCTCACGAGTACCGCGGAGGCAGCTGATCTTATTCCCTACTGCGCCGGAACGTACAGCTTGTACGTGTACTCCAGCGTCAATTTGTCGCTACTCTTCACTTCCGGCTTCCAGGTCAGCTTCGACGTCATATTCACCTGGCGCAAACCCCTTGTCGTTTTCGTCACGACGGGTGAACCAGTATTCGAAACAACTTCGCCTGTCAGGTTCTTCGTGATCGTCATTTGGATCTTCTCCTTGCGGCCATTCAGCACCAAAAGCGTGCCCTTAACCGTCACCAGGTCAAAGCGTGGATTGTTGTTGCGATCCTTGATCGCTCCTCGTTCACGGGCCACCTCTTCCTCGTTGGCATCTGCCCGGACGTCCAGCGCCTTGTTGATCTTTACATCGCAATCACCATCGGCCATGCAGTAATTCATCATCGTCTGCCCAATCAATTCGCCTTTGTTGAAAATGGTGGCGGGTGCGGTTGTCAACGGCTTGTTCGCCCCATTTTTGAACTTGATTGTGTGCCAAACGTCCGGAGCTTCTGGCCCG
>JAYVXG010000133.1:0-2328 GCA_043785475.1 Armatimonadota bacterium | reverse complement strand
CGGTACGGCAAGAGGCCGGGCAATTGCTTCTTGCGGGGGTGCTCGCGTCGCGGCAGACGGTACCCAGCGGGGGCTCATACTGTGGCGGTCGCACTTCGTGTCGCCCTGAGTTCAACTCCCGACTACAAATCTATTCCTTCCGTGAATCCAGTCGATGGAACGATCACCTACTCGTTCATGAATAGCCACGAATATCACACAATGAGTGCCGGAGGAACGGAAACAGGTACGACGCCTCCGGTCGAGGAGGTTACTGGTATGAATGGTTCTCCGTCCTACTCGGCCTACGACGGCCAAGGTCGGCTTTATCTGATGTTCGGGCATACGATCGCACAAATGAAAGGTGACCGTCCCGCATTCGTGCTGAGCGAGGCCAACGGGTTTTCATTTTTCGAGTACACCCGCTTCGCGGTGGCGAAAGATGGAACGATTTTCGTGGGGTCAGGCTCCAACGTGTTCCGTTTCGCCGAAGGTGGTAAGGTTCCGAAAAAGATCATTCAAGGACCCGATTGGAAGCCAGGACGGATTCACGGTACTGAGGCCCTAGCCTACGACGAGCGAAACCGCACGATCTGGGTCGCCAGCAATGTCGAAGACGAATATACCGCTCGAATCGACAGCTTTGATCGCGACGGAAAGTTTCTTTTCAGCCTTGGTCGAGGCGGATCAAAAGCTCCAGAAATTAACACTTTTTGGCCAGGACAATGCGCTTCGCCCGGCTCGATCGCAATCTCGCCCGATGGCAACGTTTACGTCGCCAACTACGAAGGTGGACATTCGGTCATGGAGTTCATTCCCATCCGAAACAGCGCGACCGGCAACCAATAAACTCCCACTCCAACGAATCATCATGCTTAACAAATCTCATCTCATCCTTTCTCTTGCTGCCGCAACAATGGCAACCAAATGCTTTGCTTGGGAGCCGACGACCCACGTGTACTTCGCCGAAGTCGCAATCAACGAGGCCCTCAACAGCCCCGACGGTAAAGTCACGCTCTACGCAACTGACTATCTCACCGGGAAAATCCTCCGAGATTCAGGGAATAACCGTATCATCTTTGGCCGCTACGAAGTCAATCCGGATATTCTGCGTGCGATTAGAAATCACCGCCAAACTTACATTGCCGGAGTTTGCGGACCCGACGCATTCCCGGATATGATGACCGGTCAGGAGATGATTCATCCGGCCGGAAGGATCACTCCGATGCAAAACCGACAGGTGGGTGGTCCAGACTCCGACATGCCGGACATCAACCAAGACTTGCCAAACGGAATCCAAGGACCGGGGGCAAATAAATGGCTAACTCACCTCTACAACTGTGCCTTCAATAAAGCTCCCGACGGCTCCACTCGGTACAACACCGACGAAAACAAAGCCTTCGTTGCGGGGTTCATGGCTCACGCCGCCGGTGACATGTTCGGTCACACATTCATCAACAACTTTACTGGTGGTCCGTTCAACTTTCGAATGGGCGGCGGTTACTCGGGCAACGCAGTTAAGCACGTCCTGACCGAGCAATACGTTCTCAGCAAAACCCCCGCGCTACTCGATGTCGCCGACTACGACATCAAGCTTGACGGCTCAGTGCCGACATTCATTTACGACAATATGATTCGCGGCGATGCTCAGTGGTACCTCAAGAATATGAGCCTACTGGAAGGTTCTGGACTTTCCAAGACGCTCTCGGTGCCCTACCAATACTCGTCCCTGAAAGACAGCTTGCAAAAGCTCCTCAACGACGAGGCTGCAGGCAAGCTATCGACGACCCAACAAGCGATGTTCACACTCAATCCTTTGCTTAGGCCGTACATTCAGGCGTGGATTCACGACATCGACGATGGTCTCAAGGCTTTACCCGATGTGAGCAAAGAACTCATTAAGTCGTTGACGATGCACCCCCGATCGGGTGTGGACAACGGTGGAGTGACGCCCGGGGGAGCCGACGACATCCTCGCCCACTATGCCGCTCAGCATTTGCTATCGATGTCGGGATTGCCCGACGTACTTGGCTTTGCCGCGGAAGGAGTCCTCGACGCCAAGGCGATGTGCAAAAGGCTTCGCGATTTCGTTTTCGACCTGACAGGAATGGCCGAACTCAAGAAGTGGATCGACAAGGTTGAGCTTGCCGCCATGGACAAAATCGCCTCTGCTTTGACCGGAAAGTCCTACACCGACTGGAAAAACTACGCTCACAGCCCTGGAACCTATTTTGATTCCATCGATAATTCGGGCACTTACAACCAAGACGGCGGACAGCTCATGAACCGAACAAACTTCGATAAGTTGCTGCATCTGGATAACAACAAGATCGATTGGGAGAATTTCCC
>JAYVXG010000132.1:0-2338 GCA_043785475.1 Armatimonadota bacterium | reverse complement strand
ACCCTGGGTGCTCTGAAACTCAGCAATAAGCATGTTCATTACGGAGGAAGTTAGTTGATTTTTAAGTCCGATGCCCAGAGAAAGCAGTTCATCACGATCATGACTCATGTCGTCCTGATTGGTCTGTCGCTTGCTTTTATATTTCCGTTTCTTTGGTTGCTGGATACTGCGGTGAAACCCATTAATGAAACTATGAGGAACCCGCCGAAATGGATTCCCAGTAAGTTCCAATTCAATAACTTTTGGGATGCGATGAAATACGGATCTGAGCAAGTTGGCTACATTCCTTTCTTGGTTTACGCCCAGAACACGATCATGCTTTGCCTATTAACAGTCTGCGGCACTGTCACCTCGAACTCGATAGTTGCATACGCCTTTGCCCGTCTTCGATGGAAGGGAAGAGACCTAATTTTCGCGATCACTCTGGCGACAATGATGGTCCCGTTTCCGGTTCTCATGGTTCCGACCTTTGCCTTGTTCCGACATCTCGACTGGATCGGGACATTCCGCCCGCTGTGGGTTCCAGCGTGGTTTGGCAGTGCGTTCAGCATCTTCTTATTGCGGCAGTTCTTCCGCACGATCCCGTTTGAACTTTCGGAAGCGGCCAAAATCGATGGGGCTAGCGAGTGGTGCATTTTCCGCCAAATTGTCCTCCCGCTCTGCAAACCAGCAATTGCGGTGGTTGCCCTGTTTTCATTTATGGGAACCTGGAACGACTTCCTTGGCCCACTCATTTACCTGCTGAGACAGAAGACATACACGCTTTCCCTGGGATTGCAGTTCTATCAAAGCCACGCCGGTGGGACGGAATGGAACTTGCAAATGGCGGCAACGGCGATTGTCATTCTGCCCGTTCTGATCTTGTTCTTCTTCGCCCAACGCCTGTTCATCAAAGGTATTGCGTTGACGGGAATCAAATAAGCCACAAGTGCTTAAATTATGGGTATTTGAAAAATCTCAGTCCTCAGGGACGATGAACCGGTATCCGACACCCGTTTCTGTTCGAATGAACGTTTGGTCCGTTTCGATTTTTTGTCGCAGGTTTGCCATATGGACCCGAAGCGTATGAGTCGAGTCTTCGAATGCCGGACCCCAGACATCAAGCAGGAGTTGTCGCTGAGTGACGACTTTGCCCGGATATCTGCAGAGAATCGAGAGAAGTTTGTATTCGATCTGAGTAAGGCGAACTTCGACATTGTCGATTAGGACAGTTCGACCAGAGAAATCTATATGAAGAAAGCCAGCGTCAAATGTTGCGGGTTCGGTTTCCTCTTTACCCTTGGCGTGTCTTAAGGCGACTCGAACCCGAGCCATGAGCTCGCCTACCGAGAAAGGCTTGGTGAGGTAGTCATCAGCACCATTGTCGAGCGCGGAAATTTTGTCTCTCTCCATCCCTCGAGCGCTCAGCACGATGACCGGGACTTGAGTCCATTCCCTCAGGCGTTTCAAAACTTCTAGTCCATCGATATCCGGCAAACCGAGGTCGAGAAGGACAATGTCAGGGTTTTTGTTGGCCACGAGTCGAATGCCTTCTTCGCCATTTCCGGCCTCGAACCAAATGGCCTCTTTTTCTGAGAGGCTTGCGCGAAGAAACTTTCGGATCGGAATCTCATCCTCGATGATCACAAATTTGATCGGATCATTCATTGAGGGGCCTCTTCGCCGAGGGGGAATTCTATTCGAAAGTCGGCCCCCTTTGCTATTGGCGCTAAGTATATCTCGCCATTATGGGCCTCCAGTACGGCCTTGCAGATCGCGAGTCCGAGGCCAATACTGCCGGTGTTTTTGCCTCTGAATCGATCGAAGATCTTGCCTCTGTCGGCTTCCGGGATGCCAGGGCCGTTATCGATCACATCGACTAGGGCCATCGTTCGGGCTCGACCTACAAGTATTTGGACTTCGGCGTCCTTTCCAGCGTGGCGGCTGGCGTTTTCCAAAAGATTCACAATGACCTGCTCGATGAGGAGACCGTCGGCATGGACCAGCAATTGACTTGGACCGCGAGTAATCTGAACCGGATGGTCGAACAGCTTCTTGGTTCGAAGTACGGCGGAGTCGACTAATTCGTTTAGGTTATACCAGTCAAAGCTGAGGTCGAGTTGGCCCTGAACTCTCGTCATGTCAAGTAGATTTCGGACCAACCTAGCCATTCGGTCCGACTCTTCCAAGATCGTCGTGGCTAATTCGCGTTCTTGGACGCCAAGCTTAGGATCGTCTCTTAACACCGATGCGGCACCGGTGATCGAGGCAAGTGGCGTTCGAAGATCGTGGGAAACGGCGCTTAAGAGGTCACCGCGCATTCTCTCAGTTTCCGCTCTCAATGATGAGACATGGGATG
>JAYVXG010000131.1:0-2338 GCA_043785475.1 Armatimonadota bacterium | reverse complement strand
GTGAAGTAGTTATTCTCGGCCCGAGAAACGATGAACAATCCGTAAATGGCGTGGAATGCGAGCGGCAACCAGATCATTCCAACCTCCAAAGCCAGCAGAAAGTGCTTTGGCATCCCCTCAAAGAACTCGATGACCGCATTAAACTTTTCGGGACTTGCGATCGAAAAGGTATTGAGCGCCAAGTGCTGAACCATATAGTAGCCCACTGGCATCACACCCGTAATCGAGTGGATACGGTGCATCACGAAGTCTTCGCGGGAGATTGTCAGTGCCATTTCTTACCCCGAAGGTTACCCTTCTGGCGGTAATCTTTAGGAGATGCCTTACATTCTGCATACCGTTGCCCGGGAAATTATTGACAGCCGTGGAAATCCCACCGTCGAAGTTGATGTTCAGCTTGAGTCGGGATCGATGGGTCGAGCCAGCGTTCCTAGCGGAGCCAGTACCGGTCAATTCGAAGCGTGTGAGCTTCGAGACGGAGATGAGAAGCGATATCAGGGCAAAGGCGTCCTCAATGCAGTCCACAACGTCAACGACATCATTGCTCCAGCTCTGCTGGATCATGACGCTTCTGACCAAGAAGGAATCGACAGGTTGCTCATCGAAATGGATGGTACGCCCAACAAGTCGAACCTCGGCGCAAACGCCATTCTCGGAGTTTCGATGGCAGTCGCTAAGGCAGCGGCTGACTACGCCAAGCTCCCCCTGTATCGATATTCCGGCGGGACCACGGCGCGAACGTTGCCGGTTCCGATGCTCAATATCCTCAATGGAGGAGCCCACGCCGACAGCAACGTCGACTTCCAAGAATTCATGGTCCTCCCGGTCAATGCTCCGAGTTTCTCCGAAGCGGTTCGTTGGGGATGCGAAATCTTCCATAACCTCAAGAAAATCCTCAAGAGCAAAGGACTCGCAACCGGATACGGCGACGAAGGCGGATTTGCTCCGAGCCTAGATTCGCAAGAGATGGCGTTCGACTACATTCTTGAAGCCATCCAGAAGTCAGGCTTCACACCTGGCAAGGACGTATACCTAGGCATCGATGCGGCGGCTTCCGAATTTTACAAAGATGGCAAGTATGTTTACTCCGATGGTCGCAAGCTCACTGGTCCTCAGCAGGTCGAATACCTTGCGGGATTGTGCGAGAAGTACCCGTTGATCTCCGTCGAAGACGGATGTAGCGAAGACGATTGGGATAGCTGGAAAGGGATTACCGACGCAGTTGGCGACAAGATTCAGCTCGTGGGCGATGACCTGTTTGTCACCAACGTTGAGCGACTTTCGCGAGGTATCACATCGGGAACCGCCAACTCGATCCTCATTAAAGTCAACCAGATTGGCACGCTGAGCGAGACCTTCGCGGCGGTCGAAATGGCCAAGCGGGCAGGCTACACCAGCGTCATGAGCCACCGAAGCGGCGAGACCGAGGACGCGACCATCGCGGACCTCGCGGTTGCGACGAACTGCGGGCAGATCAAGACTGGTGCCCCAAACCGAACCGACCGAGTTGCCAAATACAACCAATTGCTCCGTATCGAAGAACAGTTGGGTGACAACGCGATCTACGCGGGCAAATCAGGCTTTGGCAAAATCGGCCACCGACTCTAGAATCGCAAACCCGCCGCCTACCCTAGGAAAAGTTTCTCGCCTGGGCCGTTTGGTCCTTGTGTTCCATTGCCTTTCGACGCTTATCACGAATTGTAAACCAAGCAACGCCAAGCAACGAGAATCCTATCACGCAAGGAATAAGTAGCAAAGTACTTCGAACAGGTTCCATTTTATAAAGGAAGAAATACCCGGCCCACAAGGTCCAAACGCGAACTACAAACTTAAATGCATCGGATTGCCGGGCAAATGAATCCATTCCTAGGATGCAAGCATGCCCAATTAGCAAAATCAACGCGAAGCAATATACAACGAGAACGGGCAGGTGAAGTAGGGCAGCATTGTTTTGAACATTGCCTCTTGCCAACCAAAAGACCAGCCCCGTAAGTGAAGCCATAATCCCAATCAGAATTGCAAGGCGAAATCGGGAGGTTGCCTTTGAAATCGTAGCCATGATATTCGGCCTAACGGACCTGGGTCGGAGGCTCCTTCTGCTGTTCCAACACGCTTCGCCAAAGCTTCTCTTTGTCCGTTCCGGCGTAATGGCTTGTCATCAGCATTCGAACTGCTCCGAACAGGAAGAAGACCACTACGAACGAGATGAAAATTTTGTTTGCCATCTTCGAATCCATTATCAGCCGCTGCCCGATGAAGTTGCCGTAGAGGCTAGCCAACGCCAGAAACGTGAAGCCGAGGTACATCGGCACACCCAGAGGGTGGACCTTGAACGCGG
>JAYVXG010000130.1:0-7806 GCA_043785475.1 Armatimonadota bacterium | reverse complement strand
CGATTCGAACGTGCGACCTTTTGCACCCCATGCAAACGCGCTACCAACTGCGCTACGCCCCGACAGATCTAGAAGGATACCCAAATTCAGGGATCAGGGCGAGGGCAAGGGCGAGCAAAGAGTTTCGATCCTCACCCGGAAATGGCGAGGGAAAAAGCTGTACGAGGGATGTTCTCTCGTACAGCTTATTGCAGTTGTCAGCCCCGCGAAGGGACCGATATGACTGGGGTTCGACCAGTTGTGTTGTAGTAGTTGAAAACCAACGTGCTGTCGGGCATTGCTCTTCCCGCCAAGTTGCGAGCGTCCAGGCCTTGTGCTCTAGCCAACGCGGCTCGAGCATCCATGCGCTTGTAGCTTAAGGCCGCGGCATAGGTGTACCATCCAGCCGCGTAGGTTGGACCAGCTTTCGTTGCTGCCTCTGCGTAGCTCAGGGCTTCGACTGGCTTCTTCTGAAACATCGCAGAAATGGCAATTCCCGAAAGGGCCTGAGCACTGCTTGGCCGACACATCAGGGCAAGATCGAACATCGCCCGAGCGTATTCGAGTTGAAAATCCTTATCTTTAGCGGGAACTCCGGTCATCAACGCCAAGGAAATGGCCTCATTTCCTTGCTCAACGTACATGTCGTGATCGGCGGCATCGGCTTTGAGAGCTCGCTCAAAATACTTTCTGCCTAGTTCAATTCTCTTCAGCCGATTGCTAAGGGCAGCGGCAAAATAATAGGACTCTGACCGAGTTTCATTTTCCTTGAGCAACGCGTTAGCGGCGTCGGTCAATGATCGAGCATTGTTTCGCTTAAGGGCGATAAATGCTTGCGCAGTCTTTAACCCCAGGCTATCTGGAGCATTCAGCAGAGCCTCCTTGATCATGTCATCAGCAACGGTATCGGTTCCTTTTTCAGTTGCGACGATTGATCCAAGAGCAAATCCATAGCCATCGTATTCGCCAAACTTCTTAACGTTCTTTAGAATCTCTTCGGCACCGGCTACGTCATTGGTCATTAGATATGCGAAGGCAAGGCGATTGTTCAGATCATTGTTCTTGAAGTTGGACTTCAACTGAGGGGCCAACGCATCAATAACCAAGGAGTAGCGTCGCGCCCGGATGGCAGCATCAAGGTAAGCGAGCGAAGATTTGTTTGCCGAAAGCTTGTCAACTTCTTCGTTCAGAAGCGAGATTCTGTACTTGATCGCTTCGGAGAGACCCTTTTTGATTGAATCAATGATCTCTTTTCGATCCTCGGAATTTCGAGAAACCGCGTTGAATGCCTGCTGTACTTTGAGCGAAATAATGACTTCTTTCGCATCCCGACTATTCTTGTCAAGCTCCAATGCATCTTCTGCGAATTTCTGAGCTTTATCGTAAAGTCCTTTGGCAAAATTAGCTCTGGCAAGGAGAATTCTTGCTCCGAGCGAAGCTTTATCGGCTTGTTGTGCGATTCGTCCTTCGGTAATGGCATCGTCGTATTTGCCGTCGGTTATGAATCCGTTTCCTTTAGCAACGTGGAAGTCCGCGCCTTTGCTAATTCCGTTGTCTACAACAAGGGTGTAAGTCTTTTCAACGTTTTGCCCTTCGGTGGTGAATCCTTTGAACCTGAGTTTGATGTTGCCATCTACCTCGGACAAAGTGTCAAGTTTGAATTCGTACGGCGTGCTGCCATCGCTCTCACGAAGATCGTCGCCAACGTAAAACTCGACCGCCTGAATTGGGTGGTCTGTTTGAACAATGGCTCGAAATTGTACTTCGCCAGTGAGACTGTCGCCGTTTTTCACCAGGATCTTGTTTCCACCGGTAACTCGGTAGACGTCAAGGCTGAGGTTCTTCTGGGCTCCAGCGCTGTGTAAAGTTAAAAATGCAGTTAAAAGGGTAAGTGCGTTCATGTCCGCGTCCGGTATCGCTAAGTATGACGGATTCGACGTCAACTCGTTACGATTTGAAGCTGTTCAAACAGAATTCTAGTACCTCACTTAGTTCCTGAACGGGTTGTCGATGGTGAGATCATTCAGGATTCGGTGGCGATTCCAATGAATCAAAACTCTCGGAAAATAGCCTAGAAAATTAAATACATCGCGATAAAGGTCGGCGACGGCCGCCCAACCTTCCGTTGTCTTTCGTCGAGAAAGCAAAGCAGCCAGATCGTACACCAAGTAAAACAGCCCTGCGGCATTCCAGATGAGAGCCTGCGCGCTGCGTTGCGAAGTCATCCTTTCTTCGACCATCACAAAGGCAATGAAGACGCTCGAGACAATGAGGGAAAGCGTGTAGCCGCCGACAAAGCTGAAGTCCCGATCGCACGCCGCCGAATAGACTCCGAAACAGGATATCCCCGCCAAAATCGACCACGCGGGAAATTGAGCTGCCGTCCATGTTCGTGTGGCAGCCGCAAAAACAAGGATTACAAGGGGCAAGCTGAAGGCGGTTAGCTTGGGTTCTAAATCGGTTCCTCTCATCACCGTTCGGATTCCGCTCACCAGCAATAGCAACGCAAGCAACGCACCGGTGGCTGGCATATAATCCTTATTTGCTGGCATGAGCAGGCCGATCCCGACGACTATTGCAATAGAGCCGACGAAGCGGCTGAGCACATGTCGGATGAACGTCAGCCGAAGATCGTATGGCTCCTTGGTCACACTCCCAGGAATCTGCTCGGGTTCCGGAACGTAATTGGGAACATACATCTGTCTTCATTATTCACGATAGACTAACACTTGATGTCCAAAGTTGTCCTTCCCGCAACCGTGAAAATTTTGGGCTGGATCAGTTTTTGGGCCGATGTCGCGTCCGAGCTGGCATACCCGGTCCTGCCTCTCTTCATGGTTGGGACCCTCAATGCTCCGACTTGGACGTTAGGATTGATGGAAGGGCTGGCTGGTTTGGTCATAGCCGTTTTGCGGCTTTGGTCGGGATTCCATAGCGATCGAATCGGTAAGCGAGTTCCCTACATTCGGTGGGGATACGGGATCAGTATTTTCGCCAAGCCGTTGGTTGGTTTGGCGATGAACTGGCCATTCGTTTTGATTTGCCGCCTGGCGGACCGGGTCGGCAAAGGAATTCGAACGTCCTCTCGGGATGCGCTGATCGCCGATTCGGTCGAACCATCAATGTCTGGTCGGGCGTTTGGATATCACCGAATGATGGATACGGCTGGAGCGTTCGTCGGAGTTTGTATTGGAGCCGCAATTGTTTGGAAATTTCCGACTCATTTGCGCGCGGTTTTGCTCCTCACTGCGATCCCCGGATTGGTCGCTCTGGCCATTACGTTTCTAATTCATGAGCACAAGATCAACCATGGGGTGAAGGTTGATCAGTCTCAGCCTTTTAGCATCAAGATTCCGCGGAGCATCTGGCCCGTTTTGGCGGCGATTGGGGTGTTTGGATTGGCTAACAGCAGCGACACCTACCTCATTCTTTACGCGGGGCTCCGTGGAATTGCAACCTACCAAGTGATCCTGCTTTATGCTCTATTTAATCTCACGTATGCCATTGCGTCGTCGCCTTTTGGTCGCCTTTCGGACCGGATTGGGTCGGGCAGAGTCCTGCTTCTTGGCTGGGTGATTTTTGGTGTTTCCTACCTCCTTTTCTCCCAGATTGGTGGTTATGGGTTCATCGCAATTTTTTCCCTTTACGGGGTCGCGGTTGCAGCTACCGATGGAGTGAGCAAAGCATTTTTGGTGCAATCGGGCGTTAATATCCCCAAAGGTTCGCTGATTGGAGCGCAGTACTTCATCGTTGGCCTCACGACGTTCGTCGGAAACCTTGCCGCAGGCTTCCTGTGGGCGAAAGTCTCACCCGAAGCAATGTTGATCTTTGGCGGTGGATTGGCACTTTTGAGCGCCGCTGGGTTGGCTATTCTACTTTTTAAGCGCCGAAAGGAACCCAGACATTCTTGATCTGGGTGGCTCTTCGGAGAAATTCTCGGGATGGAGTGTCCGTCCAATCGAGGTTTTTGCCCAAAAGGCACCAGGTTTGCTTGAGATTGCCTGCCGAGGCGCGCTGGACCATCTCGCCGTTCTCCTTGGTTCCGAAATGCCAGATTGCCATGATTCCGTCGTGGTCGGCGAGGGTCTTTTCAAGTTCGTCCGGGGTGCCGGTGATGATATTCCAAACTCCCGCCGGGAAGTCGCTTGCCTCGATGACTCGATAAAGTTGGAGAGCGGGAAGTGGGTTAGCGTAACTTGGGACTGCGATCACCGAATTGCCCATTGCGATAAATGGGAGGCAGGCGCTGAGCCAGCCAAGTAAAGGGGATTCATCGGGGGCAACGACTGCGACTGGTCCGATAGGTTCTTTTCGAGTATAAATCAGGGATCGTTGTGGGACCTGGTGGGTTTCGGCCTCATTTTTATCTGCCATTGCCGCGTAGTGAAGAATTCGGTCGAGGCTGAGATCAAATTCTTGGTTGGCTTCGTCTTTGGAGGATCCCCTGGTAGTCAATGACTCGATGATCTGAGCCCTCGCACCTTCAAAGTTCTCCGCAAAATAGTATAAGACCTGAGATCGGCTGAAGGCGGTCGCTGCAGACCACGCGGTGAATGCTGAATCGGCAGCTTCGACTGCGTTTCGAATATCCTTCCGATTTCCTCGACCGACTTCTACCAATCCGTTGGTGGTTTCGAGCGCAATCGAATAACCTGAATCAGGACGGGCCTGCTTGCCACCGATATACAGCTTGTGGGTTTTGTCCAATCCGCCTGTTCGTTCGGAAGATATGACGGTGGGATTGCTTGTCGATTTTGTGATCGCGAGCTTGGGCTTTAGATACTCGAAAAGACCTTCTCGTCCGCCCTCTCGTCCGTAGCCACTTTCGCGATATCCGCCGAAACCGGCGCTGGCATCGAACTGATTGGTGCAGTTGATCCACACCGTCCCGGCTTTGATCTTGGCCGCGATGTCGTGGGCGACATCGAGATTCTGAGTCCAGACTGAGCTGGCCAAACCGTAGACAGTGTTGTTCGCCAACGCCACCGCCTCGGCGGGAGTTCGGAACGTCATTGCGACCAACACGGGACCAAAAATCTCAACTTGGGCAACCGTGCTTGCAGGCTCGACATTAGTCAAAAGGGTAGGTGGATAGAACCAACCACCGGTCGGGAATGTACACGCTGGTTGATGGAGGGTTGCACCTTCAGCCACTCCTTGCTGTACCAATTCGGTAATTCGGTCCAGTTGGACTTTGTCGATGATCGCTCCAATATCGACCGCCTTATCGAGCGGATCACCGACTCTCAGCGTTTCCATTCTATGACGAATCTTAGCGTATAGTTTCTCGGCCACACCTTCTTGAACGAGCAGACGGGAGCCAGCACAGCAGACCTGCCCCTGGTTAAACCAAATCGCATCGACGATGCCTTCCACCACCGAATCTAGATCGGCATCTTCGAAGACAACGAACGGCGATTTTCCGCCAAGTTCGAGCGAAAGTTTTTTGTCGGTCCCCGCGGTGGCTTGGCGAATAATCTTGCCGACTTCGGTTGAGCCCGTAAAGGCAATTTTCTGGATTCCCAGATGCTCGACGATTGCTTTTCCGGTGTCTCCATCACCAGTGACGATGTTGACGACTCCTTTAGGAATTCCAACCTGATGACAAATTTCGGCGAACAATAGTGCGGTCAGCGAAGTGAATTCGGCAGGTTTGAGGATGACCGTGTTGCCCATCGCCAGGGCAGGGGCGATTTTCCAGCTCAACATAAGTAGCGGGAAGTTCCACGGAATGATTTGGCCGCAGACGCCAACCGGCTCATAGTCGGGAAACTCGGTCTCCATGACCTTCGCCCAGCCAGCATGATAGTAAAAATGTCGTGCGACCAAGGGAATATCGATGTCGCGGGTTTCCCGAATTGGCTTGCCGTTGTCGAGAGTTTCGAGAACCGCGAACAGCCGGGCATGCTTTTGAACTTGTCGCGCAAGTGCATACAAATATTTGGTCCGCGCCGTTGCGCCAATTGCCATCCATTTCGGTTGGGCTTTCGCAGCGGCTTTTACCGCATCATCAATGACGGATGAAGGGGCTAGTCCAATTTGGGCGATTTCTTGACCCGTCGAGGGTGAAAAAGACGCGAAATGGTCGGTTGCCTCGGTCCAAACTCCATTAACATAAAAGCCAAAGATCCGCTCGTGAGCGTCGAGCCATTCGTTCGCGAGGTTGATCGCCTCTGGGGCAGGACCGTAGTCCAACGTCTCTAAAATATCGGCAACTTTGCTCATTCGTTATCCCATTGCATGGCGGTTATAGGCCGAATATCGACCAGTGACAAAATGCTCGAGCTGCCGCTCGATGTCGGAAAGGAGGCTACTAGCTCCCATTCGGAAGAGATTTGGTTGCATCCAATCGTTGCCGAGTTCTTCCTTCATCAAAATCAGAAAGTCGAGCGATTGCTTGGCGGTGCGGATTCCGCCCGCTGGTTTAAATCCAATTTTGATTCCAGTTTCGTCGTGGTATTCCCGGATCATTCGGGTCATCACCAAGCCGACGGGAATCGTGGCGTTGACTGGTTCCTTTCCGGTGGAGGTCTTAATAAAATCGGCTCCGCCCATCATGCAAACCATGCTCGCCTTGGCCACATTGGTCAAAGTTCCTAGTTCGCCGGTTGCTAAAATCGCCTTAATATGCGCATCTCCGCACGCCTCGCGGAACATCTGCATCTCGTCATAGAGTGCTTGCCAATTTCCCCGAAGGACATGACTGCGGCTGATGACAATATCGATTTCGTTTGCTCCAGCGGCAACGCTGGCTTGAATCTCGTGAATCCGCTCTCTCAGGGGGGAAAGGCCCGCTGGGAAGCCGGTGGAGACCGCAGCGACGGGAATGTTGGTTCCAACCAGATTTCGCACACAGTCATCGACATATTGATGGTAAACACAGACGGCGCCGGTTGTGATTCCTTCGACCCCCATCGAGTCGAGCAAGTCTTGGCGAACGGGTTGTTTCGCTTTCGCGCACATCCTATGGACGTTTCCAGGCGTATCGTCGCCACTGAGTGCGGTCAGGTCGATGCATCGAATTGCTTGAAGGAGCCAGGCGGCTTGCCACTCCTTTTTGACTGTTCGTCGCCCGCCGAGCGTAGCGGCCCTACGCTCGACCGCGCTTCGATTGATGGTTAGTCCCTCGATGCGATCAAGATTGAGCGGCGTTCCCTGATTTCTTGGATGAGCATGTATGAGACTCTCCAACGTTGACATGATGCCTCTATTGTACGTCTTCGGTTAGTCCGATCATCAGATTCGAGGTAATACGATATCATTATGTGAATCGTCCATCCCACCCCCGACATTGCGTTTGAGGTGAAAAGGTATAGATTGACGGTCTGATGTCAGGAGCATTCGAACTGCTACGAGTCGGTACTGTCGACGATGTGGGATAAGCCGTGGTGGCAAGGGGCATTTTGGTGGAACTGGGAGACCGACCCAAACGCAGGTGGGTTGAATGATCAGGCATGAATGCCGGAAGGCAAGGCAGCCCTCAATATTTTGAAGCGCTACAATGGCGAAAACGACAAACTAGGGGCAAAAAATCGGCGGTGGCAACGGTGCCCACCGCCAACTTATAATTCAACGTTCCCGGAGATTGCCTACGGGTTCACGTGATTTATTTTCGGAACCGTCACCTTGAGGATTCCTTCATGGTCGGCCCTAATATAATCTGGCACCGTGCGCGGATTCAGATAAATTGTATTTTCGACAATCGGGAGACTGGGATCAATGGCCTGATACCAGTCCTCTTGTAACCCGGCAGAGCCCACCCGGTCGCTGACTTCGCTGTCAGGACTCATAGCCAATCGCAGTGGGTGCCGCGCCATCGGTTTTTTC
>JAYVXG010000129.1:0-2344 GCA_043785475.1 Armatimonadota bacterium | reverse complement strand
CTCGCAACAACTCGACGCTCTCAAATCCAATAACCGGATTAGAGTTGTTAAACCAGGTGATGGGATTGTGGTCAAACTCAACGGTTTTTGTGTTAAGCATCCAAATAAAGTGGCTTTCTCCGAGAAAATAGTGGCCAACTAGAAGCTCAGGCAACCTGGGCATTTTTCCCATTATCTCGCCTCAATTAAGCGCGGGAAAATTTGTCGCGTCAGCAAGTTTCTTCAAGCAAATGGGCTCAAGGTTGTCTTCGACCTGACAACCATTAACCAGATATAGAATTGGCACGCTATCGTTACAGCACGTGAATGCCATCGCGTCTTCGTCCAAATGGATGAGGTTTGTATAACGTTAGACTTCGAGAACGGCCGTATGATCCGATTCTCGAACCAGAACAGTATCAGGAATTTTCCCGTTGACGACCGTGGACCAGCGAAATCTCGAAAAAGATTGCCATTCCGAGGCTCCCCAAGGAGCAAATCGTGGGAAATCCTCGATGATTGCCTGGATTCGTTGCTTCTGCGGCGGAGTTAAGAATTTCGAACTCAAAACATGAGAATCCATTGGGTTAGAATAAGTTGGCTCGCTTACCCATTAGCCTGGGAATTTTTTAATCTTGGCAAGAAACGGGCAATGATTCTGGGAAAGTGCCGCACTTGGTGGTCCAGTCAGTGTAATATTGCTTTTCGAGGGGCAATGAAGCACAAATTCCGCGAAAACCTAGTTGGCTATTTGTTCATCTCACCGTGGCTCCTCGGGTTCTTCGTCTTCACCCTTTATCCGTTTTGCCGCTCTTTCTATCTCAGTTTCACCCGCTATAACATCATCCAGCCACCCAAGTTCATCGGGCTAGCCAACTACAAGATGATGTTCTTCGAAGATCCCTTGTTTTGGACCTCCCTATGGGTAACAGTCCGGTACGCCCTGGTCTCCGTTCCACTCGTGTTGGTCGTCGGAGTCCTGCTCGCGCTCCTACTGAACGTTAACATCAAGGGCATGGCCATATTTCGAACGATCTTTTATCTTCCGTCAATCGTTCCGATGGTGGCGACGACATCAATCTTCATTTGGATTCTGAGTCCGCAAGTAGGCCTTGTCAACCAAATACTTGCCGTTTTTCACATTACGGGACCGGTGTGGCTTAAAGATCCCCATTGGACGCTATGGAGCTTGGTCTTTATGGCCATTTGGGGTGCTGGTGGCTCGATGATCATCTACCTTGCTGGATTAAAGGACATCCCGCGATATCTCTACGAAGCTGCGACTCTAGATGGTGCAAACGCAATTACAAAGACGCGAATGATCACCTTGCCTATGCTCTCTCCTGTGATCTTCTTCAACTTGGTAATGGGCGTAATCCATACCTTTCAATATTTCACCCAGGCGTACATGATTTCAGACGGTTCGGGCGGCCCCTCCAACAGTACGCTGTTCTACGCGCTCTACATGTTCCAGCGCAGTTGGAAGTACCTCGACATGGGTTATGGCAGCGCGATGGCATGGGTGCTCTTCGTCATTATCGTCCTGATCACGACAGTCATTTTCAAATCTCAAAAACGGTGGGTGCACTATGGCCGGTAGTCTGGGATCGGTGACCAGGGAACAGGAATTAACGATCGGGGATCAAGGCACTATTCTTACGGAAAAAGGCGAGAAACGAGGTGTAAGGATAGTCACTCGCATCGTTGCCGCAATTTTGATTATTACTCTCGGAATTGCGTTGATCACCGCGAAGATGCCGGGGCAAACGACTACCAATCGCACCAAAGTCATTTTCTGGCATCGATGGAGCGGCTATTGGGAAGACGTAGTCAAGCGGCTCGTGGGCAAATTCAACGCATCACAAGCCGAATTTGAGGTCGTTCCGCTCTTCGTCACCGGATCTGGAAGCGAGACGAAATTTATGCTTTCAACTCTGGGAGGAGATCCGCCAGATGTCATGTCAATGGGCAGCGATTCACTTCCATCGATCGCGTCTGGAGGATTGCTTACCGACCTCGAAACATTAATGACGGCACAGGAGCGGGAGTACTTCCATCGAGTCCCTTACGCTGCCGTCCGTGAAAGCGGTCAGTTTAATGGCAAAACCTACGGGATAACCATTGGCGCCGACCTTATGGGCTACTATGTGAACTGCGCGCACCTTAGGGAGATCGGCGTCGATCCCGACAAACCACCCAAGACATTCGAGGACTTGGTCGCCCTCGGTGAGAGGCTGACTAAAAGAGACGCCCAAGGGCATATCGTTCGACTCGGACTCAACGTCGACGACCTCACAACGCAATCCATCGCATGGGGTGGGGGTTTCTACGACCCTAAGCGGGGTGAGCTGACCACAAATACGCC
>JAYVXG010000128.1:0-2345 GCA_043785475.1 Armatimonadota bacterium | reverse complement strand
CTGCAAAATCCTCGAAGCGGTAGGTCACACCCTTCACCGCGAGTACTACATCAACGATGGAGTGAACAGCGAGCAGATGCGCCAATTTGCTGAATCGGTCAAGGCCATTATCGAGGGGCGCCCGGTACCTGAAAAGGGATATAAAGGCGACTACGTTCATGAAGTCGCTAACTTTCTGGGTGGGTACGCATTTCGTAGAGTTAGCGAAGGGCAGATTAGTTCAGGGGGAAATGTTGCTTCGAAACTGAAGGACTCAGTGGCTTTACTTACGACCCCATACTTGTACGGTCTAATCGAGAAATACGCTACTAGCGAACAGATTAGGTTCAAGGACATTATCGAACGGCTGACCATATCTGACATACAGAGCTTGAGCCAGGAAATAATGCTTAACCTGCAAAGGATCGCGTTGAGCGAGTTCGGTGTTGAATATGACACGTGGTTTTCTGAGCAGTCGCTCCACGACTCGGGAACGGTTGATGTCGAAATTGAATCGATGATCACCAAAGGCATTGCTGACTACTCGTTGACTCGCACTAAACTCAAAATGGCCAAGGGTGGCCGAATCGAAGACGTCCTGTTCGAGACTCAGAAAGGCGATTTGGACGACGAAGAGAATGAAGTTCATCTCGATGAACTTGTCCCAACCCCCATTCCCCTCGCTGAACCATCGATGATGGGCTCAGTCGCCGATCCTGATCCGCTCGAGCAACCTGATCCAACTCCGGACCAGCGCACTCGAACTCTCGATGAGGAGGAAATCGACCGCGAAATCTCCGAAGGTTCGCCGGTGGGCAATGATGGCATTACACTGTGGCTTCGCTCGGCCAAGCTCGGCGACGACATGGACCGCGTGCTGCGCCGCCGCGACGGTCGCCTCACCTATATCGCCAGCGACGTGGCGTACCACAAAGATAAATTCAATCGTCCCCCTGGAGCCGATAAGCTCATCACCGTTCTCGGTCCCGATCACCACGGCTATATCGGGCGTTTGACCGCGGTCGTTGCCGCGATGATGATGGAGGCTCCAAAGCCGGGCCAACCGCTCACTGACGAGATCGACGCGAAACTATTTAAGGATTCAGGCGAAAAAGAAGCGTGCGACGCGGCTCTCGCGAAAGCAAAGAAGCAGCTCGAAGTCCAAATCTTTCAGTTGGTTCGCTTTGTGAAAGATGGAAAGCCTGCCCCAATGCGCAAGCGCGACGGCAACATCTATGCGCTCATCGACCTGATGAAAGAGATCGGTGTGAAGCTCAAACGCGAAGGAAGCGAGGCAGAACAACTTGAGGCGGGCAAGGACGTTTCGCGATTCTTCTATCTGATGCGAAGCCACGATACGACATTCGACTTCGACCTCGACCTCGCTGAGAAGCAAAGCGACGAGAATCCGGTGTTCTATGTGCAGTATGCCCACGCTCGAATCTGCTCGGTGCTGGCGAAGGCAGAGGCAGCTCTTGGGAGTGCAAGTTCACCTAGCCTTTCTGCGCTCCTCGTCCATGACCGAGAGAAGGCCCTGATCAAGAAGATCGTGGACCTCCCCGAAGAGGTTCGCCGGGCGAGCGAGGACTACGGCGTGCATCGAATTGCCAATTACGCGATCGAGCTAGCCAGAACGTTCCACTACTTCTACGACGGCTGCCGAGTTATCCAAGCCGACCAACCCGAACTCAGCGCCGCTCGAATGAAACTGTGTGAGGCGACGAAGCGAACCCTCAAGACCACGCTCGATATGCTCGGAGTCAGCGCTCCCGAAAAGATGTAGCAGAAAACTACGTTACAATACGGCTATGGGAATTCTCATAGCCACCTTGCTTCTTGTCACCATGCAAGGCGACGCAAAGCCGAAAGTGAAACGATTCAATCCTCGGAACGAGAAACAGATCAATCCTCGGAACAAAAAAGGCGAGGAGATGGTCCCAGTTCGCCACCCGATAGGGGCTCTCGACTTTATTCGTAAGATCGATAATGATCTCCTGACCGCGGTCTCAGGCAATGACCTAAAGAAGGCAAAAGACTGTCTCGCAAGGGGAGCAAATCCCAATCTAAAAGACTATCCATCGTTATCGCGAGTCAAAGGCAGTCATAAACAAATAATGTCCATGTGCGATCTGTTGATTGCATCAGGTGCGGATCCCAACACGTCTCTGTTTGACGAGAATTTGATGAGCGAAACGATTAAGGACGAGGAAGCCCGTAAGAGTGACCCCGACCCGGCCGATCTCATCCACTACTTCATTGCCAAAGGAGTGAACGTAAACCATCTTGGTTGGCAAGGTCGAACTCCCCTTCACTATGCAGTAGACAAGGGCTATCTTAAGTGCATAAACGAGTTAATCGCAGCCGGT
>JAYVXG010000127.1:0-2346 GCA_043785475.1 Armatimonadota bacterium | reverse complement strand
GAAGGTCGGCGACAAAGTTGTCAAGCCTGAATATAAGGGACCGTCTCGCAAGGGATTCATGCAAATGGGCCCTGACGATGACACCTCCGGCGGAAGCAACGACGCGAACAACAAGAGCAGCGCCGATAAGGGAGCCGGAGACAAAAAATGAGCATTCTTCAGAGCGTGTTTGTCGCGCTCGACATGCTCAGGTTGCACAAACTCCGTGCATTCTTGACCATGTTTGGAGTCATTATCGGGGTTATGGCGGTCACGGTTACCGTCATGATCTCAAACGGTTTTCAAAGTTACATGACCAACCAGTTTTCGAAAATTGGTGCGAAGACGATTACCGTGGTGTTCGACCCTGGCTTTCGACAGCGCGGCCAAAGCATGGGCAAATTGGACGGATTAAAATCTGCTGACCTCAAGTATCTGAGGGATCGATGTTCGAGTTTGGACATCATTTCCCCGTCGGTTCAGGTCAACGCAAGCAAGGCCACTTTTACCGACAAAACTCTCGATCAGCCGCGGGTTTTTGGTGGCAGCGTTGAATCATTTCGACTAAATGGTACCGAACTCGAAACCGGTAGATTTTACACTGAGGAAGAGCTGGCTTCTCGGGCAAATGTGTGCGTAATTGGTATTGATGTCAAAGATCAGTTGTTTCCGAAGCGCGTGGCAGAAGGAAACCTGATTACGCTGGCCGGCGTGTCTATCGAAGTAATCGGGGTTGCTAAAAAGCAGACAGTCTTTGGTCAGAGCAATGGTAAGGATATTTTGATGCCGTATACATCAGCCCAGAGCAAGTGGGTGGGCGGTGAAAAGCTGAGTTACATCCAAGCCACTCCCCGCGAAGGCGTGAAGCCAGATACGGCGATGGACGATATTTGGAAAGCCTTGATGCTAAAGAGCGGCAATAAGAAAGTCTATCGGGTGGATAGTGCCGAGTCGATTCTGAGCGTGTTCAACGGCCTTATCAGTGCGGCTGGAGGCCTACTGTCGGCCATCGCGGCCCTTAGCCTTTTAGTTGGTGGAATTGGCATCATGAACATCATGCTCGTCTCTGTGACTGAACGAACTAAAGAAATTGGCCTAAGAAAGGCCCTCGGGGCAAGGAGGAGTTTGATCTTGACCCAATTTATTGTCGAGGCGGCTACCTTGGCTTTGGTCGGGGGGCTCATCGGAATGGGTATCGCTTATGGATTTGGATCGTTGGTTACTATCGCGACCCAGTGGAAAAAGTGGCCCAACGAGGGGGGCCTAGCAACCCCTTTTCCGGTCAGTGCCGCGATAGGTTCGATGTGTTTTTCTGCCTTCATCGGCGTGATATTTGGCTTTTATCCCGCGCTATCGGCCGCTCGACTCGACCCAATTGTTGCCCTGCGGCGTGAATAGAGTATGGATCATTGGAATTACCTCGTCATTTTGCGCCCGACCAGGATCGAGATGCTTACCGTTGGCCCAACATCCGACGAATCAAGAATTGTTGGTGAACACTTTGAATATTGTTCGGGACTTGTAGATGACGGAACCATGCTCCTCGCCGGACGGACGGTTGGTGCTCTATCGGAGACGATTGGTATTATCATTATCCATGCGGAATCAGACGATGAAGCGTCACAAATAGTTGGCACTGACCCCGCGGTTCTGCAAGGCGTAATGGCAGCAGAAATTCAACCATACCGGCTTGCGCTTTTGAGTGAAAACCCGCAAAATATGTGAAATGAACGCCACTGATCAGATTGCCGCTTTGGAAAAGGAGATTGAGACGAAAAAGAAAGAGCTGATTGAAGCTCGTCGGTCCTTACCGGCGGTGGCGGTCGAAAATTACGAGCTTAAGAATCCCGATGGCTCATCGGTTCGATTGTCCGAGTTATTTGGTTCCTATGATGAAATGATCCTGATTCACAACATGGGAACGGGCTGCTCGTACTGCACCATCTGGGCCGACGGGCTCAACGCGTTCTGGCCCTATTTCAAGACCAAATGCGCGTTCATCTTGACGTCTCCCGACCCGGTCGCGAAAATGGCCCAATTCGCAAGTTCGCGCGGTTGGAATTATCCGACGGTGAGCACCAATGAATCCACCCTCACCGCCGACTTTGGAATGTACACCGATAAAGATGGCTATTGGCCCGGTTTCACGACCCTCAAGAAGAACGCTGACGGCACCATTACTCGCCACGCCCAGGCTTACTTCGGCCCCGGCGACGACTATTGCGCCATCTGGCCGATGTTCGACCTGCTTCCGGGCGGGGTCGGTGATTGGGAACCGAATTACAACAAGTAGGCTTCTGCTACTGCCTGTCAACCGTTATTTGCAAGTCAGATTTAAAGTAGTCAGTATTGTCTGATGCGATGACG
>JAYVXG010000126.1:0-2349 GCA_043785475.1 Armatimonadota bacterium | reverse complement strand
ACCGGGTAAATTCAGTCTGAAATTTTGCGTCTCGCGTCGATTCCTCAACATTCAAGTTCATGGCTTTTGCTATGCGAGTGGTTTTTTCATCGACCTCCTCACAAAACTTGGCGATCTGTTGACGTAGGTGTGGCACGCGCAGATGTTGCAGGGCCACAAAATGAAGAATAACAGCCCATTCTTCTGAATCAGGCTGTTCTTTGTTCTCAGCAAGTTTCCTGATAACTTTAGCGGCTTTGGATTCAATTTTTGAAAGGACTTCTTCAACCTTATCGGAAGGCCCATCCCCTAACTCGATCGTATAAAAATCCTTCGAGTGAGCAACTCCGCCGGGTGCCTTTTTTACGATTGTCAAAGTATTTAGGTCGTACTCGAAAAGCTTGCCATCGTCGCCAGTGAAGCCCTTAAGCAAGAATCGCGGGATGATGTGGTGATCCTTCTTTCTCAAATCAATCGTTGCCCTCCGTCTCAAAATATTATACTTTAAGTAGACTCTTGTCTGGTATACTATTATTGTGCACCTTGAAAATTCAGCCGCCGAGAACCTTGGCGGACGGACACAAAAACCCTTCGCCAAGACTTTGCTTTGCCTCGAAAAAGCCATCATGCGCGATGACCGCTCTTTGATTTTGGAACTAAGAGACGGTTTAGGAAGGTTTTTTCTCACGGCCGTTCAGAAATCGTTTGCCGAAAGAAACACTTCAGGTACCTAAGGGATTTTTGGGTACGTTTTTTTTCTGCCCCGGAATTTCACAAGCCTCGAAAACCTTGGGTACTTTTTTTCATCACCCCCGCTTTTTGATGCAGACCTAATTTCAACTTAGGTTCAAGTGCCTTCAATTCCAATGCCGAGTATTTCGGTCCCATCGCCCTTCCGAAGCAAGCCCAAGCGGAGCTTGCCCTTCTTGGGTTAACCCACTTCCCTGCTTCCCCGCTTCCGTGCTTCTTGGCTTCCCCGCTTCCAGTTACTGAACCTTTTCTAGGTTCCGCACGTCTACATATCCTTGTCCATGAAGCTCATTGATAACATTCCGTGTTGGGGCGATCCGGTTTTTCCGGAGGCCCTTAAACAACTCGACAACGCTCGAGCCACGGGTGCGGAGCGGTTGGCGCTGATGGCAGACCATCACGTCGGCTACGGCGTCCCAATCGGGGGCGTGGTGGCCTACAGACATCGAATCTCACCCAGTGGTATCGGCTACGACATTGCCTGTGGCAATAAAGCCGTCCGGCTGGATGTGGATCCAATTAAGGTCAAATCCAAGATCAACCCGATCATGGATGGGATCTTTAAGAAAATCTCGTTTGGCGTTGGACGCGCAAACAATGAAGACGTGGACCATCCGCTCTTCGACGATGAAGCCTGGAAGATGCCAGTGTTGAAGTCTCGCAAGGACAAGGCACGGGCGCAACTGGGAACCGTTGGAAGTGGAAACCACTACGTCGATATCTTCTCGGACGAACAAGGTCGAATCTGGGTTGGCGTGCACTTTGGTTCACGCGGACTTGGCCACGGCATTGCCGAGCACTTTATGGACCTGGCGAAGGGTCAGAACCAGATTGCCGAAGGCATCACCTGGCTCTCGACCGAAAAAGCTGACGGCGAGGACTACCTCGAAGCGATGCGCATTGCGGGCGAGTATGCCTATGCGGGTCGCGACTGGGTGTGCGCAAAGGTCGCGAAAATCTTGAGAGGCACGATTGTGGACGAGGTTCACAATCATCACAATTTCGCCTGGAAGGAGATTCACGACGGTCAGGAGTATTGGGTCGTGCGAAAAGGCGCGACTCCGGCATTCCCTGGTCAGCGCGGATTCGTCGGTGGCTCGATGGGCGATAACAGCGTCATTCTCGAGGGCGTGGACTCTCCATCGTCGCAGGCGGCTTTGTATTCGACCGTTCATGGTGCGGGTCGCGTCATGTCTCGATCGCATGCGAAGGGTCGTCGCGGGGAAGAGGGCGCCGTCTCGAAGGAGCAAATGCATAAGTGGATCAAGCGGATGAACGTGTCGCTTCGCGGCGCGGACGTCGACGAGGCTCCTCAGTGCTACAAGCGGCTGCATCGGGTGCTGGAGCATCACGCCGAGTCGGTTCGAGTTCTGCACACGCTGACTCCTTTGGGAGTGGCGATGGCGGGTAGCGACATCCGAGATCCGTATAAGGATTGATCAGGGCGAAGGCCCAACCCTTTATTTGTTTACGGCTTGAAGCTCAACTCGTTTCTTCATTCTGGCAACTGCAAACTGTTGATTACAAACTCCCTTGATAGTTATCCCCACTAAATGTGGATAACTTCGCGAATCTTTTGTAGCATTTGTTATTTAAGTGTGTGATACTAATATTGTCTCC
>JAYVXG010000125.1:0-2349 GCA_043785475.1 Armatimonadota bacterium | reverse complement strand
GAGAATACTAGGAATCCAAGTCAGTCTATCAATCGTGGAGTTGGCATATGCGAGGACCAATCAGTCTCTCAATTGAATGACATCACTAGGTAATTATAGATGCAACGGTAGACTCAAAATCCCCTCTCTGAACCTAGCGAATTTCCATGACACCCTAGCGGTCACAGGTTCAATCCCTGTTTTGCCCACCATCTATTTTGAGTTTGAAACGACACTTTGAGAGGAGGACAAGACAATGCGATTTTGACGCTGTCTCTCAATTAATCTCTCAAATATTGAAAAGAGTCTGCCGGAACCGGGAGACACTTGATCGACGAGAGCGATGCTTACGAGCACCAGGCATGGAGCAAACTTACTCAGGCGATCGGAAAATGAAAGAAGGACTTGACTCTCAACCGGGGTTCACAGTTCAGACTAGATATATGAGGATCGGTGAACTTGCGAAAATGGCTGGCATAAGCGTCAGTACGGTTCGTTTCTACGAAGCCCAGGGCTTGATGCCGAAACCTCAGACGAAGGATTCTGGTTATCGCGAGTACACCGTGAGCGATCAAGAAAGGTTAAGGCTCATTGTCTCGGCAAAGCGTCAGCGGTTTCCGCTCAAATTGATCCGCATCGTTCTTGATGCGGTAGATCGAGAAGCAGAGCCTTGCAGAGAAATAGCCTCCATAGTTCAAGACCGTATCTTGGCAATAGGTCGAGAAATTCGTGATTTGCAATGCTTAGAGGCCCACTTGGTGAGCCAGCTTGGAGCTTGGGAGCGAAACTCTTTGCCGAAAAGCGAATGCTTGTGCGCGATCCTACAAACCAACGTCCCTACACGTACATTACAGGAAAAATAACATGAGAAAAGTTGAAGTATTTGCTGCCGGTTGTCCGGTATGCGACCCAATCGTCAAACTCGTCCAAGACCTTGCGTGCCCCAACTGCGAGGTCACGATTTACGACTTGCGCGAGGGTTGTGCCACTAACGAGTGCCGAGATAAGGCAAAATCATACGAAATCAGTCGTATACCGGCTGTCGTCGTTGACGGACAATTGGCTGAATGCTGTAAGAATATTGAAATTACCCGCGAGGGACTCATTGCTGCTGGTATCGGTGGCAAATGACTTCTCACACTTGCCAAAACCAACAAAACTAAGAAAATGAAACTCATAAGGTCTCGTTCAAACTCCGGCTGGAATCGGGTTAGTATCTTTCAGATTCCTCTCCAGCGTATGCTTCCCCAAGAGCCTAATGTCCCGGAAGTCAGCGGTACACTTCGAAAGTGAGTGAGTCGAATCTTCTCTTTGTGGCCCGCATAATCGGCATCGTTGGAGTGGGTTTATTGGTGACCAGCGGTATCGGTGGCGTGCTCATGGCTTCTCGCATGGCCCAGAAGTGGCGGGGAATGCAGGGAAAGCTCTTTCTCTGGCATCGAATCGTCTCGCTTGTTGGAGCAAGTTGCTTTCTCTTTCATCCGATACCAATGCTCTTTTCACCGAAGACGACCGGCGGGCTAACCATTGAGCATATCGTCATACCTTTCGACGCGCCAAAGCAGACCTTGTTTATTGGGCTTGGCACGGTTGCGACCTACCTGCTCGTTATCGTGACCGTCACCAGTCTGAACATCAAAAGGGTAGGCAGAGATCGTTGGCGACTACTTCACTACCTAACCTACGGAGTCCTCTTTCTCGGACTGGCGCACGGACTCTTCATATCGGGCGAATTTAAGACTGGCGAGCTTTTTGAACCAGACGAACCCGAAAAGATCATCCTCATGATCCTGTCTGGGATTGCTATTGCCTTCCCAATTTGGAGGATGTGGATTTCAAGAATCAATCGAGAAAAAAAGGCGGCTGTTTAATTCTCACCACTACTTCAAGTTTCAAGGTCATTCATCATTCCAACGGTTTAATTCGATGTCAACATGCACGTTTGTGCCAAGACCCAAATAACTAAAAAGTGAAACTTACGATCTCTTGTTCACACTCCGGCGTTCTTTGCTTCGCCGCCTTCGCAGTTCTGGCAAACACTGCCTTTGGTTACGGCCAAAAGGCTAAGCCTGCCGTTCCGACCGCTCAAAAAGTGACTGTCGTTGTCGATAACGGATTCAAGCCCGATTCAATCAGCGTGAAGGCCAGTAAACCCGTTTCGATCACGTTCGATGCACCCCAGTCGTCGTGTTCAAGGAAGTCAACCTCAAGCAGGAACTGAAAGATGGCACAAAGACTACATTTACGCCGAAAAAAGCAGAAACCGTTAACTCACCTGTGAAATGGGAATGTATGCCGGAAAGGTCATCATAAAATAGGGTCGATCCGATTGAAAACCACAAACTATTTCGCCGCATTCACCTAGCTCGA
>JAYVXG010000124.1:0-2350 GCA_043785475.1 Armatimonadota bacterium | reverse complement strand
GCAAACTTCTAGCGATGGAGCCGGCGAGTATTCGAATGAGGTCGAGGCAGTTACAGACGCGAGTGGACGTGCAAAAATAAAATTCCCGACCAGAACAGAAGGGGATCCGGTTGTCTTTACAAACAATTACAAATACACTGTCTCGGCGTCGGTGTCCGAAGACAAAGGGAAGTATTTTGATGGTCAAGGCGATGTCGAAGTGGTTCGAGGCGACCATAACATGTCCATGGAAGCGCAGAACCCGATCGTAGGTCCGGGAGAATCGGTGGATCTAGTGATCAAGACCACGGATCCTGTCAATTGGGACAAGCCATCCGGAAACCATATCGTTTCGGTTGAGGTTGGCCGGGAAACATGGACCGTAAATGCATCGACTTTTGTTTCAAGATACAAGAAGGAAGTCACCACTGGTGCCGACGGAATCGCACACTTGCTGGTTCCGGTTTCGAAGGCAGAATCCCTTTCATTTCGGGCGACATCGTTGGATGCTCGTGGAAATAAAGTCGTGGCAAGTGCCTCGGTTTATGTCGAGGGATCGCCTGCTGAGAGAGAGCGAGAGAAAGGCACTCTGAGCATGACTCTAGATAAGCGCACCTATAAAGCTGGAGATACTGCGCGCATTTTGATCGAGACGGATATGGTTGGCGGTACTGCGCTACTCTGCGTCGAGCTCGATGGAATTCTAAGCAAGCAACTG
The DNA here is from genome assembly GCA_043785475.1 of Armatimonadota bacterium. Taxonomy (GTDB): domain Bacteria; phylum Armatimonadota; class Fimbriimonadia; order Fimbriimonadales; family Fimbriimonadaceae; genus Fimbriimonas. Next base: position 1,653 of record JAYVXG010000124.1, on the reverse strand, counting down.
GTTCCAATCACATCGACTTCCACACTGGTCAAGATTCCGGTGCCGAAAGAATATGCGCCAACTGCCTCGATTTCAGTCGTTTACGTGAAGAGCAAGAAATTTCTCGAATCGCAAAGACAGCTAAAAGTTGAACGCGAAGACCGAGATTTGAAGATTGAAATCAAGACTGATCGCGACGTTTATAAGCCAGGGGATACCGCGAAAGTCACGATTGTGACGGTGGACTCGAAGGGTAAGCCTTGTCCAGCCGAGGTCTCAGTTGGTGTCGTCGATGAAGGAATCTACGATATTGCCGAAGACACAACCGACCTCAAGAGCGATTTCTACCCAAGTCGATCCAGCCGCGTGCAGACCAGTTATTCGTTCCCAGAAATCTACCTCGATGGAGGGGACAAAGGAAGTTCGAAGGTGCCCTTGAGGAAGACCTTCCGGGATACAGCTCAATGGAATCCAACCGTTTGGACCGGCATAGACGGACGAGTTACGATGCCCGTGGTACTGCCCGGCAATTTGACCGAATGGCGAGTAACCGCGGTGGGAGTAAGTGACAAGACCGAAGTCGGCATGACCACTGAAAGCTTTACGGCTCGAAAAGATCTTATGGTTCGGTTACAATTGCCTCAATTCTTGGTTGATGGTGATCGTCAGCGAATGACCGTCGTGGTGGCAAACGATACCGGAAAAGACCAAGACGTTAACGTTGAATTGTCGGCCCAAGGACTAATCTTGGCCGACGCATCAAAACGAGTGGTCCACGTTCCAAACGGCAAACCTCAAACCGTCGAATGTGAAATTGTTGCCTCCGGGCCGGGCGAGGCCGCAGTGACGGCTAAGGCTTGGATCGATGGTGGCCCTAACGACGGCGTGAGGCAATCGTTCCCGGTTTCACCTCATGGTCGGGCCGTTTTGGAAGCGAAATCGGGCTTGGGTCCGGTTACGGTGGAACTGCCGATAAGGGCAACGGCTGACCCCAAGGTAGGGTCGCTGAAGATTAGCCTCAGTCCGTCTCTGGCAGGAGACCTCGTAGGGTCGCTCGATGGCCTTATTGGGTTCCCTTACGGATGCGTCGAGCAAACGATGAGTCGGTTCTTGCCGAGTGTGCTAGTTGACAAAACGGTGCGCGATCTTGGCTTGCCACGACCGAAGAAGCTCGATGACTTGCCCAAGATCGTTCGGGATTCGCTGACCCGGCTACAGTCAATGCGGCACTCAGATGGTGGATTCGGTTGGTGGGAATACGACGAATCGGATATGTTCATGACTGCCCTTGTTTTGGATGGGCTTGCTCGGGCGAAAGGAGCAGGACAGAACATCTCGCAGCTTGACCTCAAAGATACGTTAGAATGGGGTCTTAAACGGCTGAAGGCTCACAAGGCTGGAGATCATGATCGAGACCGAGATCGGTTCTATCTCGCCTATGGACTTTTGCAATTTGGTCAAACAGATGCGGCAGTCGCCATAGGTAAGGTTGACCTTATGAAACAGAGCCCAGTGGCTCTCGCAACGGTTGCACTGGCATTTCATTCCGCCGGACAAGACGACCGAGCCAACGTTGCGCTCGATTTGTTGCGCCAATCGGCTGTGGGCGGAGATGTCGCATTCTGGAATTCGGAAGAGTGGGCCTGGGGAGAGGAGCCATCCGCCCTGGCCCTC
>JAYVXG010000123.1:0-2350 GCA_043785475.1 Armatimonadota bacterium | reverse complement strand
AAGTCTCCTGGCAGGATGAGGCAGACGGCTTTTCGAGGAACGACAAAGGTGGAATGGGAATTCCACCTTTATTGCCTTGCCTACAATTTGAAACGAATGGCTAAATGAAGCTATTCCGAGCAAAAAGCGAGAACTCGAGTCTGAATTGGGCTCGCAAACGAAGTGCTACTAGCCTCGATCTAAGCAAACTGACCAAATTGCTCGGCACAAATCCAAAACAAAACCACTCAACCAAGACCAAATGACAAAGGAACTAACAACTGATGCTAAGCAACGGATTACTCAACACCCTCCTAGTGAGTCTCCGTGTGGGGACAATATTCGGTTCATTGCCATTCTAATTGTTGAGGTATCGAGTTCACGACTCTAGCTCAACAGTTGTATAGTTAACTATGCTTTCTATCCTTGTTGCGGTTGCGATTCAGCAACCCATCATCCCAATGCCAGGCTACAAACTCGTTTGGCAAGACGAATTTAACTACAAAGGACTGCCAGACGCCAAGAAATGGGACTACGAGGTCGGTTACGTTCGAAACAAAGAGAAGCAGTACTACACCAAAGATCGTTTGCAGAACGTGATGGTGAACAACAGCAAGCTGACGATTACTGCTCGCCAGGACGGCTTTGAGGGGCACGATGTCTCGTCCGGGAGCATCCACACCCACGGCAAGTTTGACTTCAAATATGGCTATGTTGAGGTCAAAGCAAAGATTCCGACCGGCAAGGGAACTTGGCCCGCAATATGGATGCTTAGCAGCAACATCGACAAAGTCGGTTGGCCGATGTGCGGCGAGATCGATATCATGGAGAATGTCGGAATGGACCCGGAGAAGGTACATTTCAACATTCATCTGAAGGGGCCAGGGAAGGGTTCGAATATCACGGTGCCAAAGGTTTGGGACGATTTTCATACTTACGGACTCGAATGGACACCGACTTATCTTCGAGTTTATTTCGATGGTAAGCAAACGCTCGAGTTTCCCAAGACTTCGGACAAACCCGAGCTTTGGCCGTTCGACGAGAAGCAGTATCTAATTCTGAATTTGGCGATTGGCGGCGAATGGGGCGGTCAGCAGGGCATCGATCCCGCGATTTATCCGAGCAAATATGAAGTCGATTACGTCCGGGTCTTCCAAAAATAACCGAAAGGTTAAGGTTGTTATCTTTGTTATCGTCCTCCTGACGATTCTTGTTTGTCTTTCGAGGATCGACAGGAACCCTGAGATCACCTACAATCCAACCGACGGCTCCACGATGGTCATCGAACTACAAAGCCGTCTCAAGAGCGATGAAGACCTCGAAATGGCTTACGTTCCGATCGATGTGGCAGCTGGCACTAAGATTCCCGCGCCCCTTTACTCGGCGACGGTCGTGAAATACGATCGGCCAAAGTTTCCGTTCGTCGTCCGATGGCTCTTGCGGCTGGTTCATCTGCCAGTCGAAGGAGCTCACTTAAGCTTTGACCGAGGCGACTTCGCCATGATTGATCGTTCTAACCTCCGCACTGGAATCCTATCCACTCAACGAGAGCAACGAGATTTCCATCAATTGGCGTCGAAGAATTTCCCTGACCAAATATTTGCCGACGGGGTTATAAAAGAGGCAGACGGAATGGCTGTCCTTGCTCCCAATTCCCATTTGAAATTGCACTCAGACTTTCTGATGATCGAGACTAAGGGCCAAGTTCGCGTTTATTTACTCGATCAATTGCCCGCGAATATTGCACCGATCAGGGACCGGGTGTACAAGGCCATCTCGAACGCACCAAGTAACCCAAAGCGATGAGAACTCTTGGTTTATTCAGAAGTGACGTGAAACGAAAGGCGCTCGCGGCAACGTTTGTTTTTCTCGTCGCTATTGTCACGATTGCTATCTTCCGGGCCAACGCTTGGTCGGAAATTAATTACAGTCCATCCGATGGTCTAGCCATGGCGAAGGAGATTCAGCAAAGAGTTTTTCAGGATCAAAACCCCGGGATGACTTTGGACGAAATGTACACAATCCCAGTGCCAGATGTAAAGTATTTGGCGAGCGTTGGAAAGGATGGGAAAAAGGAAGATTGCGTTGTTCTGTGTACGTATCATTTCTTCCGACCAGTTGCTCCTGACTGGTTGAAATGGATTCGAACAAGGACCACCAAAAAGGCACAAACTTCCAGCGGGACTTGGTCCGAAATTGCGCAATCAAAAGATGGAGTCTTCATCTGCCACACGCACATTGGCGGGATCCTGGAGATGCCCGGGGCACATATGGCTGAAGATGTTCGCTTGCTTTGTCAGAAAATACTTAAGGATTTGGAGCCGAACTCGCACTTGAATATCAACGAGGATTTCGTCACCTTATATGTGAA
>JAYVXG010000122.1:0-2353 GCA_043785475.1 Armatimonadota bacterium | reverse complement strand
TGGGCGTTTCCGACACGCGTAACAATTACAAATATGGTGAAGATGACGACCCACGCGAGGAAGACTCCGATGACTCCTTTTGCTTTCATGATTGGACGCACAACTCCATAAGTTTCTCTTGACTGGTTTCGGCAACTGGAACAAATTCCGTTAGCACTCCGCGGTTCATGACTGCGATGTGGTCACAAATCCCCAATAATTCTGGCAGGTATGAGCTTACAATGAGTACGGCTTTTCCGTCCTTCGCGAGTCCATCGATTAATTCGTAGATTTCGGCTTTGCTTCCAATGTCGATTCCTCGGGTTGGCTCGTCGAGAATCAAGACCTCGCAACCGGAGTGCAACAGGCGGGCAATGGCGACTTTTTGTTGATTGCCGCCCGAAAGTTCGCTAATATTTTGCTGAACCGTCCGGGCTTTGACGCGGAGCTTAGTTGAGAACCCTTGGGCTTCCTTTTCGTTTGCGGCCGAGGAGAATCGCCACCCCGTTCGGCCGGGAAGAGTTAGATTTTCGGCGATGGACATGGTTAGAGCGAGGCCTTCTTCTTTTCTATCTTCTGACACGAATCCAGCCCCGAGCTGCCAAGAATTCCTGATGTCTTTCGGGCTTGAAGAACCAATGTTTACCGAACCAGTTCGGACCGCGTCGAGCGTGAATATTGATCGAAGGAGTTCGGTACGCCCCGCGCCGTTAAGGCCAGCGATACCGCAAACTTCGCCTCGTCTTAGAGCAAACCTGGCATGATTTGGTTTATTGTTTTCGCCCGAAAGATCTTTCACGTCAAGGATTATTTCTCCTGGGTGGCGAACTGATCGTGGAAACAGCTCGTTCATTTCGCGCCCGACCATATGCCGGATTATCTGTGGCTCGGTAATCGCGGACATCATTCCTTCGTGAACGAGTTCTCCATCTCGAAGGATCACGATTCGGTCGGCGATTTCGCGAAGTTCGTCGAGGAAGTGGGAGATGTATACGATGGCCTTGCCCTGAGCTTTTAGCCGTTCCACAAGATCGAATAGTTTGCGGATGTCGCCTTTGGTGAGGCTGCTTGTTGGTTCATCGAGCAATACGAAATTCGAATTTACGGCTTGGGTTCTGGCGATCTCAACAACCTGCTGGAGGGATATCGATAGTTCGCGGACGAATTGGGCCGGGTTGAGATTTGCATAGCCGAGGGACTCCAAGATGGGGCGGGCCTTCTGCTCGGCCTCCTTTGGCGAAAATCCACGGGTGCCCATTTGACCGAGGAAGATGTTTTCGGCGACGGTCATGTGGGGACAGAGGGCAAGTTCTTGGTGAACGAGTGAGACTCCATGAGTGAGGGCGTCTTGGGGGTTTCGTGGCTGGTAGCTTTTTCCGTCGAGATTTAGGACGCCTGAATCTTGAGTTTCTTCGCCGGACAGAATTCTCATCAGGGTGCTCTTTCCGCTTCCATTTTCTCCGGCGATTGCGAGGACTTCTCCGGGTCGGACCTGCAACGAGACGTTGATCAATGCTCGGGTCAGGCCATAACTTTTGTGGATTCCGTTTACGTCGAGCATGGCCAGTTAAGTTGTACCCGGTGGGAGGGCGAAGTGCAGATTGCAGAGTAGAAAGAGGGGTATTCAAAAAAGTGGGTTAATTCAAGAACGTCTATAGCGAAAGTTGGATTCTAATTGGCCGGTTTGGTTGTCCTAATCGAGCGACCTTTGGCGCCTGGGGCGTCAAAGTTCGCTTAGGATGGGCAGAAGCATGTCACTCCTTCGGGGCTATCGATGCAAATTTGTGACTGAATCGCCTGAATCGATATGTGTCATGTAGCAGAAGTTGACTCGGCACACAATAAGGGCTCGCCGTTAGCGCTTGGAAATGAGGACGTTTAGTTCTTTGGTAAGGTAGATGCCCTGCCCACTCAGTGGCTTGCCGTGACGGCTATGCTGTTTCAATAAGTTTTAGAACCGGTTCAAAGGACTCCTCGATCTCGCTTTCAAATATTTTGCACAGATTAACTAACATTTGCTTTTCCCCTTGGCTTAGAAGCTGCAACAAGCGCATCGAGTCGTTACCGCGCATCCCGACCGACCATAGCCTACTAGCATAGTCTTCATTCAACTGCCAAACGGGTGGCACAGACGAACTGCAAGTATATGAGCTGTTTGTCCCATTGATGTTAAAGTAGAACGGAAGGCAGAGCAGAACGCTTTCGTCAGTAAGACATGGCAAATTGTGCCAAAGCTCAACCATTAATTCTTGAAATGCTTCTGAATCACACATGAGTTCGGATGGTGATTTACCGGCCATGGTGCGGTCCAATTGAGCTCCGAGTGTCCTACTCTGGCCCGAACTATCGGTCACATAATTGGGAAATCTCTGGG
>JAYVXG010000121.1:0-2354 GCA_043785475.1 Armatimonadota bacterium | reverse complement strand
TGTTACCAACGTAACTTTTCACAACGTCTCCGACCAAGAAATCGAGGAGTATGTGAAAACCGGAGAGCCGATGGACAAAGCAGGAGCGTATGGCGCGCAAGGCATGGGCAGCTTTCTGGTTAAGATGCTGGATGGTCCGTTTGACAATGTCGTCGGGTTACCATTGGATCTAACTCGACTGTTGCTGACTCAGGTTGGATACTTCGCATAACGCAGTGAGTTAAACTCTCTACCAAATGGCGCAGGTGTTTCTTATTGCTTAGTTCTTTGGTGTTTGCGATGGCAACTCAATATTCGATTATTCCGGCACCGGTGACGCTGATTCAGCAGCCGGGTTCGTTTTCGTTCAACGAAAGCACCGTTTTGGTTGCGGATAAGGGCCTTAAGAAGATCGCCGATATGGCGAAGACATACTTCCATTTGAGCGACGGAACCGCGACCAAAAATGCGGTCGTGTTGAAAGTCGATAAGAGCCTGAAACTCGGAGAAGAAGGGTACCGATTGATCGTCGACACCGAGACCGTAGAGATTCAGGGCAAGTCAGCCGCGGGAGTGTTCTACGGACTCCAAAGCCTCCGCCAGCTCATGCCCACCGAAGGCTGGAAAGGAGCAAAAAACTTCAGCATTCCCGCGGTCATCATCGAAGACCAGCCCAGGTTCTCGTGGCGCGGTGCACACCTCGATGTTGGGCGAAACTTCATGCCTACCGCGTTCATCAAGAAGTTCATCGACACCCTCGCTCTCCACAAAATGAACTCATTTCACTGGCACCTGACCGAAGATCAAGGCTGGCGAATCGAGATCAAGAAGTATCCGAAACTCACATCAGTCGGTTCGAAAAGAGCCAAGACCATGCTGGTTTACAGTCCAGCCAAGTACGACGAGCACGCCTACGGCGGCTTTTACACTCAGGATGAAGCCCGCGAGATAGTGAAGTATGCAGCGGATCGGTTCATCAATGTGGTGCCAGAGATCGAAATGCCTGGGCATTCTCAGGCGGCGATTGCGGCGTATCCGGAGCTTGGGAATACGAAGGAGAAGCTCGATGTTGCGGTCAATTGGGGTGTGAATACCCACGTCTTCAATCCTGAAGTCTCGACGATCAAGTTTTTGCAGGACGTTCTTGACGAAGTCATGGCGATCTTCCCTTCGAAGTTCATCCATATCGGCGGCGACGAATGTCCAAAGGACGAATGGAAGGCGAGTCCACGGGTTCAGGCCCTGATCAAGGAACGGGGACTGAAAGACGAGCATGAGATGCAAAGTTGGTTCGTGAAGCAGATGGATCAGTACTTGGCTTCGAAGGGTCGTCGGCTGATTGGGTGGGACGAAATTCTCGAAGGTGGCCTTGCTCCCGGAGCAACCGTCATGAGTTGGCGCGGTGAGCAAGGCGGAATCGACGCCGCAAACGCCGGGCACGATGTTGTCATGGCCTCTACCAACGCCCTCTATTTCGACTTCTATCAGGCCGACCCAAAAACCGAGCCTCACGCAATCGGCGGAAATCTGCCGCTTCGAAAAGTTTATGATTTCGATATTGTTCCTGCCGCTATCGCCAAGGATAAGCAGAAGCATATTCTCGGTGGACAGTTCCAGATTTGGACCGAATACATCCGCACCCCCGAGTATGCCGAGTACATGGCTTTCCCTCGCGGGCTCGCCGCAGCCGAAATCTTTTGGTCGCCAAAATCAAAAAAGAACTTCCGGGATTTCGTCGAGCGGCTTCGAGTGAATCTTCCGCATTTGGATGTCAACTATCGCCCCTTGGATAGCAAGTTGGGCTTGCCGACTGCCGAGTGGAAAGCAGGACAAGTCTCTAACGATTACAAGACGCGGTCTTGGGACATTAGCTCGGCGGTGACGGGAAATGGGGCGTATACCATCCGGTTCCAGTACACCTCGGGTGCGTTTCGGTTGGATGTCGACGGTCTAGAGATTCTTGCAGATGGCAAGGTTGTTGGCGCGGATACACACTTTGGCCGCACTGGGGCCGAGGATGTCGGCAATGTGTGGCATGTGACGCTGAAAGGGGTTTCGGCGGGGGCTAAGGTAGAAGTTCGAGCGAAGGTTCGTGGCGATGGCGGCGGCGACACGAATGGCGACATTATCGTGACGAAAGGGTAAGGGATTTCACTCATCCTCGTGCCGAGGATCTTGCTCCCACCGGTTCGTTCTACGGCCCAACTCACCCTTGGCTGCTCCGCAGCTCCCCTCAGCTGCGTGAGGGAGATTTTAAGCCTCGACCAGCCTCCAATTACTTCGGCAACGGCAGATTGAACGCGCTCAAGTACGACCGCAGCTTTTGGATTCGACCCGGAGTCGCAAGCGACATCTCCGCCCCACCGCGACCACGA
>JAYVXG010000120.1:0-2361 GCA_043785475.1 Armatimonadota bacterium | reverse complement strand
TCTTTGATGCACTTTAACGCAAGCTCTTTATCCAAAGGAAGACTCTTACCAAATTGGTCATGCTTGGGATAAGTCGCTTGCTCTATCGATTTCTCGAGTTGAGCGAGCCTAACCGTGGCATCGTGAGCCGAATCCCACTTCGACTCAACTGCAAGAAGCTTGTCTTTTGGCATGTTGCCGTAGTTGAGCTCGGGACCAACATAAAAGAAGACGCCGATCATGACGATTCCAAGTCCGCCCGCCGCGAGCATTTTGACTACGGGAACTCGTCGTGTGAGGACCGTTCCAGCGACAAGAGTCAGGGCTAAAAGAGTCCACGCTTTATGTTGGTAACGGTAAAAATAGTCCCAAAGGGGGGCTGGAAAGTAGACCTGAATCTTGGCGAGAATGCCTACTAAACCCATGCTAAACGTGAGCAAAGCAATCATGAGGCATCCGACCAGGACGAGCCACTTTCCGAAGACACCGCCATTCGAACTGCCTAACAAATTGATAGCCGCTTGACGAGGAGAACCAAATGCCACGATCGCGGCTTTTTCGGCTTCGAGGGGATCCATTCCTTTGCTGACCAAGTCTTCGACATGCTCGGCAAAGTGGTTCGTAATCTCTTTTGTTGCTTCGAACCGCTGAACCTCGGACATTCGGCCCCGAAGGTATCCATCCAGTTCGACGGCGTACCAATCAGCATAGCGGCTCATCGTTCCGACTCCTTGACGGCCGCATCCATCATGACCGAGTTGATGTTGGTCATGAATTTTTGCCAAGCCGAGCGATGCTTCGTGAGTTCGTTCGTGCCTTCTGGCGAAATCGAATAAACCTTTCGGTCGGGCTTTCCACTTTGGGGAACCCATTCCGAAGTAATCAGTCCGATCTCTTCGAGCTTATGAAGGGCGGGATAAAGCTTATTCTCCGGGAGAGTGAGCGATCCTTTGCTCTTCAGTTTGATTTGTTTCGAAATCTCGTAGCCGTGTAGAGCACGCTCTGACAGGACTCCGAGGATTAATGCGTCGTTATCACCTTTAAATGCCATTTGATACCTCCCATTTCTGAGGTATCAACACTATACATCAGTTTCTGATGTATGTCAAGCACTTTTACAAAAAAAGAGGAATGCGGTCCGCATCCCACGAGATTCTTCGATGCTTTTTCTTGGAGTTAAGCCTTCTTTCGTCGTAGGATCAGAGCAAAGGCACCAAGACCGAGAACGGCGAACGAAGCGGGTTCTGGGGTGGTCGTGAGCTTTACGTTATCAACAAAGACTGACGACGAGAGACTTGAATCGGTGGTCACTTTAAAAACTAAATCTTTTGAAGTTCCATTCATCAACGACAAGACATTGATGTGCTTGTGAATAACACTTGACAAAGTGCCCGTAAAGGTCCCGCCTATGTCGGTGTTGAAGACGCTCGTACCACCAATGGATACGTCAAAAAAGTCGAATGCCGGCAAGTCTTCGTCGGTGAACTGGTAGTCAAAATCTAAAAATGCGGTGCCCGCAGCATTGGGAGTAAGAACGGACTGAGTGATTGTGTCAACCGCGTCATTGTATCCGCCGAGCCAAGCCGTATTCGTCGGGGGACCGAGGTCTCCGACAGAGTCAACGATGGCGGTGCTCCAGTCACCAATGATGGTAAAGTTGCCTCCAGATGCTTCGGTCCAACCGAAGTTGGAAGGTGTCGCTTCGAAATCGCCGTTATTAACGAGCTCGTTCGCCAAGGCAAAGCTGGTCAGCCCAAAAATTGCAATAGAAAGTAGTGGTTTGTTCATAGCGCCCCAAACATCTTAGTATAGAGAATTCATGCGGAAAACCTACAGTGGTTTATGAAGGATTTGCCCAGAACTGTCAAATTTGCGGGTTGGGGATATTTTTCAGCAGTTCGTCGTGCCCGAAGTAGAAATGGGTTGAGAATTCGCCAGGTTTGAGCCAGATGAGGGCGGTAGGCATTCCTCGCAGGACGAATGCAGCTACTTCTTGGGAGTCCTCGGTTTTCAAGCGACCCTGTTTTTCTTCGGTCACGATAAGGTGGAGAAGATCTTCTTCTCCCTCAAATTGGTATCGAAAGTGACCAACGAACCCAGAAAATTCATTTGGCTCGATGCCGATGCTGAGCAACGCGAATTGGTCAGTTGGGCGGTCGAGGGCCGGATTGAATACAGGAAGTTTGATCCGTTCGTCGCTGCGAATGCACTCCAAAACCCGCGCCATGACCTCGTCGCGACGCTGTTGCTCGACCTCAGTTGGAGTAATCACCATTGATGAGCTTACTTCAATGCCGGTTAGGACTCGTTGTTAGCACGTCGTCGGGCCTCTCGACGAGCATCTTCCTCTTGGTAAAACTCTAAACTCTTCTCGATCTCCTT
>JAYVXG010000119.1:0-7891 GCA_043785475.1 Armatimonadota bacterium | reverse complement strand
GGTCAAGCGCGGCTTGTTAATGCTTTTCAAGACGGAAAAGGCATTTAGTGCCGAGAAAAAGCTTGTTAAGCGAGCGAACGAGATTGGGGTTACTGCGTCAGTTCATGACCTCGCGGGACTTAAAGAGATTGACCCAACCGTAACCATGGACGTGCTGGGCGGAGTTCACTTTCACGACGATTGTCACCTCACGCCTCAGGATTTCTTGGCCGCTTTGCGCAAGAAATTACGGGAAATGGGAGTGCATTTTGATTTGGGCACATCTGGAGTTGCGGGGCTAAAAAGCGTTCACGAAAAGATTGAGGTCACTACGGTTCGTGGCGAGAAATTTGATTCGGATTTTGTCGTTATTGCCAACGGAGTATGGTCGAAGTCACTGGCGAAGCAATTGGGAATTGGGATGCCAATGATGGCTGGGAAAGGGTACTCGATGACTCTGGAGAACCCGGTTGAGACACCCACCGTTTGCTCACTCTTGATGGAAGCACGAGTGGCGGTCACGCCGATGCAAAACGGGGTTCGGTTTGGAGGCACGATGGAGCTTGGTGATCCGGACGATTTCGTCAATATGGATAAAGTTAAGGGGATTGCCGAGTCGATTCCCGGCTATTTTCCCAAGTTTAAGGATTCCGATTTTGACGATCAAAAGGTTTGGCACGGGTTCCGTCCCTGTTCTCCAGACGGGTTGCCGTACGTCGGGAAAATGAAGGATAACCCGCGCATCGTGATGGCGAGCGGCCACTCGATGATGGGACTTAGTTTGGGCCCCATAACCGGTATGCTGGTATCTGAGATTTTGGCCGATGTGGAGACTTCGCTCCCGATCAAACAGCTCAATCCGAACCGATATGCCAGAAATTGAATACGTCTTAACTGCTTGCCAACGCGCAAGCGATGCCGCTCCAGTTATGAGGGCCATGTCGCCTAATCAGATCGCTGAGCTGTTGGAACTAATCGCTTCAAAAATGGTATCGCGAGAAGCTGACATTGTCCCGTTGGCTTCATCCGAATCGAACTTGCCGATTGCCCGATTGACCGGTGAACTTGGGCGAACTACTGGCCAACTCAAGATGTTTGCCGCCGATGTTCGCGACGGAAAATGGGTCGACCGCCGAGTGATCGAAGCCATGCCAGATCGACAGCCGTTGCCGCGACCGCGACTAGAGCGATCGATGATTCCAATTGGTCCTGTGGCGGTGTTTGGCGCATCAAACTTTCCCCTCGCGTTTTCAGTCGCCGGTGGAGACACCGCATCGGCTTTGGCCGCAGGCTGTCCGGTCATTGCGAAAGTCCACCCTGCGCACCCAAAAACCTCCGAACTTGTCGGCTCGATCGTATCGGAAGCGGTGAAAGAATTGGGACTCCCGGCGGGCGTCTTTCAAATCGTGTCTGGCGCCAACGAGGTTGGTGCGACGCTGGTTACTGATCCGCATATCAAGGGGGTTGGGTTCACCGGATCGAAAACTGTTGGTCGTCATTTGATGGACTTGGCGGCGGCGCGTCCCGAACCGATCCCCGTTTTTGCCGAAATGGGAAGCGTTAACCCAGTGTTTATGTTGCCCGGCGCCCTGGCCGAGCGGGGCGAATCGCTCGCGGCGGGTTACGTGCAAAGCGTGACGATGGGGGTTGGGCAGTTTTGCACGAACCCGGGAATTTGCTTTGGAATTGAGAGTCCCGAATGGTCGGCTTTTTGTGATGCAGTCGCAGTTGGTGTTGCGGCGGTTGCAACTGGCAGGATGTTGACTCCTGGAATTGGCGCTTCGTATTGCGCAAAGTCGGGAATCGTAACTTCGGCTTCGGGTGTGGAGGCTCTTGTGACTCCCAAGGAAGCGGGGCAACCTGGACTGGCGCGGACAACTTTGGCGAACTTCCTTGCGGACAAGGAATTGCAGGAAGAGGTTTTTGGCCCGTTTGGACTTCTGATTACGGCATCTTCATTTGAAGAATTAACCTGGATTTTCCCGGCTTTGGAAGGGCAGTTGACCGGAACGATCCAGTATGGATCGACCGACGAAGCGATGGTCAAGGAGTTAGTGCCCCTGCTCGAAGCGCGAGTCGGTCGACTCGTATTCAACGGCTTTCCGACCGGGGTCGAGGTGTGCGAAGGCATGCAGCACGGCGGACCGTATCCGGCGTCGAGCGACGTTCGGTTTACCAGCGTGGGTAACCACGCGATCTTGCGTTGGTTGCGGCCGGTGACGTATCAGAACGCACCAGATTTTTTGTAGGCAACTTGGCAAACTAGGCAACTAGGAGGCAGGAAAGAGGAGCAACTCGTTGTCAGCATTTGACTTTGATAATTGGCCGACCAATATCAATCCCTCATTTTCTCATTTTTAGTTTTTTGAGGTCTTCTCGATCAATCGAGCCATACTCCTCGCCCGAGTCTCCAATCACGACAGGCCAAATGTATTCATGACCATCGCAGCCGACGATAATATCCATTTTCTTCTCCGGCAGACGAAGTAGAGCTACGTTTCCACTTTCGTCTGCAAACGATGGTTCAACAATATGGCAACCTTCCGGGATGACGACGTCATATTCGTATCCAGACTGAAAGAACCTAGCGAAAGCAATGAGGCATGAGAAAATGAGGAAGTAAAGCCCGATAGCGGTGAAAGTGCCGATGAGGATTTGCTTTCCCCTTTTTGCGGACATCATAGGTTTATCAAACCCGGGGATGATTGGCCGGTTCCCGAGATTGAACGGGAATGTCGAATTCGACGGGTTTCCGAACTGGGCCAGTTGAATGATCGTACGCGGCGCGGATATTTGGGGCGAAGAAGGCAAATAATCCGAGGACTACCAATGCGATTGCAATGTACAGCGTGGAAACCACGAAATTCGCCTGATTCTTTCGGGCCAATTCCGCTAAGGTACCGGTGAATACCATGTAGATGAACAAGACCAATATAACTGGGCTAAAAAACCCTTTGGCTTTTATAATGCCTAGCCTTTTGCATGTAAGTCCATACAGGGGTACGAAGCAAATACGGAGAACAAACTCCCACGCATTGTGTCCCCAATTCTGGCCAACAAGCGGTAAGAAAAATGGCAAGCCAAGAGCACCGTAAAAGGCGGGAGCTATTTTCTTCAGCCATGGAGGAATGATCCTCATGAATCCATGTTATCTCTAAACTGGCAAAACCGGGTGATAATGAGTCATGCGCAAGTGGGCAGCCAGGATTGTGATAGTTCTGTACATGACAGTGGCCACCATCTTGGGTTGGAATTTCCTTAAATCGCTGGCAAAAGTGAATGAGCCTGATCCGGCGAAATTTGATCCCGCAATCATTGTTCGAAACCTCAAAATTCGTGGCGTTGACGTGCGGGTCGACCGAGTTTTGTATGTGTATCTCGATGTGTTCTCATACGTATTTGAAGGCGAAATCAAAAATATTGACCAAACAAAATGGAAGCTCTCGCGCTCAATATGGATCGGAAATGAGAAGGGGATTATTTGCTCTGGCGAAGGTAAGAGCGGAGCCAGGCTCATAGGTTTCTGCGATCAATTAGCAAAGTATCCAATGGAACCGCACTTTGAAAAATATTGGTTTGAGAATGTGACACCATCTCGTCGCTTGGTCCTTCGGGACCTAAATGGAAGATAATAGGTCATGGTACGGTGGGGGTTGGTAGTAATTGTCTTGGCATGCTCATGCCAGCCGGCCGCCAATTCACCGTCGCCCACTAACTACACCGGGAAGTCGCACGAATCAGGTTTTGTGATGAGATCAGAAGGGGTTGCTCCCGGATTGATTCAGAGCAACGAGGGGGCCGTAATCGGCGCGGCGGCAGAAGAATTCTTTTCTGGTCGGTGGACCGATTGGAAAGTCGGAGAATTCATCGGGATCAATCCAAACTGGGTTGATGGGCAGTTTGCGTCGTTTGATCAGGCGCTATCATTTTGGGTCGTTAAGTTTGGCAATGACGGCAACTCAGATGAAAAGACCTTGCGCGAAATACGAGCGACCTTGGACGCGGTCAGCGCCCCGCCAGCGACAACTGGAAAGGTTCAAAAGGGCCTTACGAACATGGAACTGGATGAGAGGATCGTTTTGATCCATTCCACCTATTTTGGTACGACTGAGTCGTGGGTTCCTGGCGCAGTTCCGATCAAGAACAGCAAAGGGCGGAACGGCACGTTTCGAGCCCGCTGTGCGATGGCATATCCTCTATTTTCTGGTGGTGGTCGGTACGCATTTGTTCAAATGAACCAAGTGAAATCTGGGCATGAGTCTGGCCAACTTCATTTCTTCATTGAAGATAGGGGAGGTAATTGGCGGGTCCTCGCAGTGGGCGAGGTTGCGGAATGAAAGCCCACTGTCATGAGACATCTAGGCACTATTCAAGCGTTTTTCCAGTAAATTAAAAAAGGGTAGATATGGTTAAGTATGTTTCTTTGTCATTAGCGGTGGTTCTGTCGGGATTTGCGGCGTCTCAAGGGGAGCCCGTAAGCCTTGGGGTTTCGAAGCCGATTGACATCCACGTGACTCAAGTTGTTTGGCAACCGACTGGTCAGGCTCTAATCTATAAGCGGGACGAAGAAAAAGGGATTGGTCTTGGCGTATTTACCGCAAAAAATTTCGAAGGCAAAATTGTTCTTCACCTCCGGAAAGATGAAAATGAAGAAACGTATTGGCTTTCGGATTCAAGAGCTGCACTTGTGGTCGTCCACAGTCCGGCACTTGAGGCAAAGACAAAATCAACTCAAATTCGAATCTATTTGGTGAATGCTGACACCCAAACGTCACGCGAGCTATTTAGAGATACATTCGACAATAAAGTGGTGCCGTCTGTCGATGTTGATACTTCGCCCTCGCTCGAGCACGCGATTGTAACGTTTCGCAATTCGCAAGGTTCCTACCACAAGGTTCTTACACTGGGCGGCGGCAGCTTCAGTGATTCCCCTGACCTCGACCGCGCCGAGAAACAGGGACTGAGCGGACCAATTTGGTCGGTGGACGGCACCGCGATTTATTCAAACGCAGTTCGAACAATTTTCTATGTAACCGATAAAGTCAACCGGGTAAACATTTCTGGCGGGGCCGCAGGCACGATCACATTTGCCGATGAGAGCCTAAAGGTAGCCACTTCGACCACTAACATCACTTTGAGCAAGGGCGGTTCCGACGATACTTATGCAACGTCGCTAACTGGACTTACTTTTCGAGTCAAAATGAGCCCGCCCGTGCCCAAGAGTGGCACTACGGTCATGGAGCTGATGCCGACAAATGCAATTTTGAGGCCCATACGGTTTCGGGGACCTTGGGTATCCACCGGTGCGGCCGGCGTTAAATTGGTTCCGCAAAACCAATCTTTGGTGCTCCATTTTGATCAATCAAACGCTCAGGATACGAGCGTTTGGTTGACCCGAGGAACCCAAAAAGGAGCGCCGGCTGCCTTGGTAGCCGTTCACGTTTCCGACACTTGGCTACCCGACACAAAGAATGCAGTGGCATACACGATCGACGGGGCATTATTTTTCAGATCAATCGGTAACTAAGCAGGGTTATACTGCCAGATAGGTAGCCATGGCACTCACAGTAAGGGACAAAGTCGCCCACCTTTATCGTCGGTTTTCTTTTGGCGGAACTCTGTCGGAGATTGACGAAGGAGTTTCGATTGGTGTTGACGCGACTCTTAAAAAGCTAGTGGACTACGAATCGGTTCCTAAGAATTTCAACGTTCATCCGTACGAATTCGCCTGGAACGAAGACGAAAAGCTTGAAGCCGAACCAGGTACCTACCGTTTCCGACTCTGGTGGATATTGGCAATGGGGTCAACCAACCGCCCACTTCAAGAAAAGCTCTCGCTGTTTTGGCATTCTCATTTTGCGGTAAGCGAGAAGAAGGTGGAGAACGGTCCAATGATGCTTGACTATTTGCAGACTCTTCGAAGCGGAGCGAACGGCCAATTTAGCGAGCTTCTCAAGTCGGTGGCAAAACTGCCTGCGATGATGCGTTACCTCGATATGGAACGAGCGTTCAAAGGCCATCCGAACGAGAATTTTGCCCGAGAAGTCATGGAGCTTTTCACTATGGGGATCGGAAATTATTCCGAAACCGATGTGCAAGAAGTCTCTCGCGCCCTTACGGGTTGGGGCTTCATCGACACATTTTACGAAGGAGGGAAGAACAACACCGAGCGGCTGATGACTTTGTATCGAGATAAGCGTTCTGCGTCGACCTTCTGTCTCATGCCATCGATGAGAGATAGCGAGCCGAAGACAATTCTGGGGCAAACCAAAGATTTTGATGGCGATCAGGTGCTCGATATGTTGGCGAACCGACCGGAAACGGCGAAATTCATCTGCAAAAAATTGTGGGAGTTCTTTGCCTACGAGGGGCCTGAAGCTGCAGTTATCGAAAGACTCGCGGGCACATTTTTAAAGTCCAAGGGCAATATTAAGCAAGTGATGATGGCGATTGGCACTGCACCGGAGTTTTATAGCGAAAAGTGCTTTTTAAAGGGTTACAAGAGCCCTGCAGACTACGTCATTGGAAATGTGCGCCAAATGAACTTGGGGACAGAACTGTTGCTCATGCGCGGAAAAGAGGCTCATCCAACGAAGCCAGTGCCAAAAGTTCTTGTGGACCAAGTGGGAGCAATGGCTTACTACATGTCCAAACAAGGGCTTGACCTTTGCTATCCCGACGATGTGAGCGGCTGGAAGTGGGGAAAGAATTGGATTAACTCAGCCACGATGACATCGCGAATGCAATATAACGGGATGATGATTTACGGTGCGAAGGGTCCTTGGGTGGCGGCAAAAACTACTGCGAGCATTATGGGAGCTGGCTCTCCCGCGACGCCAGAACTAGCGGTTGAGCGGTTCAAGGCGATGTTTGACCTTACTCTGACAGAAAAACCTAACGAATTTTTGTTGGCAGTTTTTAAGCAGCATGGGGCAAATTGCCACCAGAATGCGGGAGATTGGCCCAACGTCCTGTATTACTGCCTGAAATTCCTCAGTGCCTGTCCTGATATGCACGTCTGCTAACACAGTAAACTAACATCTTCATGAATTCGCTTCGAGTTGGCATCGTCGGTGCCGGAAATATTAGTGGCATCTATTGCGACAACCTATCCAAATTTCCCTCAACTGAACTGGTTGCCATCGCAGACTTAGATGAACCAAGGGCCAAGATTCAAGCGGAGAAATATGGGATTCGTTCGATGTCGGTCGATGAATTGATTGCTTCCCCGGACGTCGATTTGGTTCTGAACATTACGATTCCGAAGGCGCACGGGGCGGTTGCTTTACAGGCGCTCGAAGCCGGGAAGCACGTCTACAACGAAAAGCCGCTCGCGGTTAGGCGCGAAGACTGTGCGAAGATGTTGGCCCTGGCTGCTTCGAAGGGCTTGCGAATTGGCTGTGCTCCGGACACTTTCCTGGGCGCTGCGCACCAGCGAGTTCGAAAGCTAATTGATGATGGCGCGATTGGTGTTCCGGTTGCAGTTCATGGTTGGATGACATCGCGAGGGGTCGAGGCATGGCATCCGAATCCTGAATTCTTTTATAAACCGGGCGCGGGGCCGATGCTCGACATGGGGCCGTACTACTTGACCGCGTTCGTAAACATGTTTGGTCCAATCCAGCGTTTGGCGTCAATGACTCGAACGACTTTCGCCGAGCGCACGATTTCTTCCGAGCCGTTGAAAGGGCAAGTGATTAAGGTCGAGACTCCGACAACTTTTGTTACTGCGCTTCAGTTTGAGGGTGGTGTTGTTGGTCAGTTGACGACTTCGTTTGATACGCACGGCTTTCCTGGACAGCCAAATATTGTGGTTTATGGATCGGAAGGGACGATGATTGTTCCCGATCCGAACTCGTTTAACGGGTGGAACGAGATGTCGTCGAAGATCATTGTACGTCGAGGAAACGGG
>JAYVXG010000118.1:0-2370 GCA_043785475.1 Armatimonadota bacterium | reverse complement strand
CCTTGCGCACATGATGCTCGCAATGGAGCCTTATGTTCGACGAGAGTCAGAACGAGATGACATTGACGACCTTAAAAACAAGCGAGTTCGATCGGTTGGTGAGCTTTTGCAGAGCCAGCTTCGACTCGGTTTTGTCCGAATGGAAAAGGTCGCCCGAGAGAGAATGACGTCGCAAGATCAAGAAAACTTGTTGCCAGGAATTATCCTGTCGGTCAAGCCGATCTCTGCGTCGATTAAGAGCTTCTTCAGCAGCAACCAGCTTTCCACATTTATGGATCAGACGAACCCGCTGTCGGAACTTACCAACAAGCGACGTCTTTCCTCACTGGGGCCTGGTGGATTGCAACGAACGAGCGCCAAGCTCGAAGTTCGTGACGTTCACCGATCGCACTACGGTCGAATCTGTCCAATTGAGACGCCAGAAGGTCCGAACATTGGTCTGATCTCGCAGCTTACATCTCACGCCCGTGTTGATGAATTTGGTTTCATCATGACACCGTATCGAAAGGTTACCGAAGGTCACGTTACTGAGGAGGTGGTTTACATGACCGCCCAAGAAGAAACGGGAATTTTGGTCGCTTCGGCCGACACGAAGACGGATCCGAATGGACTCTTCATTGAAGAGCGAATTCAAGTTCGATGTGCTGGTGGTGTACTGCAAGGCGCAAGCTATCCAACCGTTGGGCGAGCCCAAATTCACTTCATCGACGTCGCGCCGTCGCAAATCGTATCCGTCGCCACGTCGCTGATCCCATTCCTAGAGAACGATGACGCAAACCGTGCCCTGATGGGTGCGAACATGCAACGACAAGCCGTCCCTTGCCTCCGAAGCGATAAGCCTCTGGTTGGAACGGGCTACGAGCGAGTCGCTGCGGTTGACTCTGGAGCGGCGGTTGTCGCTCATAATCCAGGCGTTGTTGAAGTTGTTACTTCCCTAGAAATCAAAGTTCGTAAGAATGATGGAGAGCTTGAGTCTTACAATTTGCAACACATGGTCCAGTCAAACAAGTCCACATGTTTCACGCAACGACCAGTTGTTGCGCTGGGCCAGCGAGTCTTGAAGGGTGATCCTTTGGCTGACGGTCCATGCGTTGACAAAGGTGAGCTTGCACTCGGTAAAAACGTTCTCGTGGCATTTATGCCATGGAACGGCTACAACTACGAAGACGCGATCCTCATCTCAGAGCGAATGGTTAAGGACGATGTTTATACTTCAATCCACATCGAACGATACGAGACTGAAGCCGTCGATACAAAGCTCGGACCTGAAGAAGTAACCCGCGACATTCCAAATGTTGGCGAAGATGCTCTGAAGGATCTCGACGAGAACGGAATTATCCGAATTGGAGCCGAAGTTCGACCAGAAGACATTCTTGTTGGAAAGGTCGCTCCGAAGGGCCAAGTCGAAATGACCGCCGAGGAACGCTTGATCATCGCGATCTTTGGTAAGAAAGCCGAAGAAACACGAGACGTCTCCCTTCGAGTGCCGCACGGGGAAAAAGGAACTGTCGTCGATGTAAAAGTCTTCAGCCGATACAAGTATCTCTCACCGTCGATTAACTACATCTATAAAGAATCTAAAAAGCGCGACCGTCTAATCTGTGATCGAACGGAAGAGCCGCTCATGCAAATCCCTGGTGATGAATTGCCAGCCGGAACCAACATGACGGTTCAAGTCTTCGTTGCCCAGAAGCGAAAGCTGATGGTCGGAGACAAAATGGCCGGACGCCACGGAAACAAGGGAGTCATCTCTCGAGTTCTCGCCGCCGAAGACATGCCGTTCCTCGCAGATGGAACTCCGGTCGATATCGTTTTGAACCCACTTGGTGTTCCGAGCCGGATGAACATTGGTCAAATCCTCGAGACTCACCTAGGATATGTTGGCAAGCATCTCAAGATAGAATACAAGTGTCCTGCGTTCCAAGGAGCGACCGAGCACGAAGTTTTGGAAGAAACGGAGCGTCTTGCAGAGCATTTCCGAAGCCGATCTTTGGAAGCGTATCTGAAGTCCGAATTGCTCGTCGACATCTCTTTCGAAAAAGACGATACGCTTGTCGAAATGTACGACAAGGTTAGCGCAAAATTCAGAGAATTTGGTGTAAATCGACTGGAACGAGTGTCTCGACTTCTTGGGACGACCCCAATTAAGCCAGTCTCTGAGCTAATCGAGTTCGACATCGAGAACTTCGTTCCAGAAGATATTGAACTGGAACTCAACGAAAAACCATTTAAGGCTAAGGAAGATATTTACAAACAGATGCTTGTAAACCTTGAGAAAAATGTGTTCAAGCGATCTGGATTCGATCCTCATACTTGTAAGTCAATGATCCGAGATGGTCTCACCGGTGATACGGTGCCAAACCCAATCAC
>JAYVXG010000117.1:0-2371 GCA_043785475.1 Armatimonadota bacterium | reverse complement strand
CGCTTCGGGTCCTGCGGCCCTGAGTTGCATCAATGACTTTGCCATCTTTACGGAGCGTCTGAATCATCCTTCTCATTGGTGCGGACTCGCTGCTAACCATCGCGAGAACCTTATCGGTAATGACATAATTATTGAATCCTACGTTCAGGATGGTCGGTAATGGCAAATAAAAAACTCCTCTTTCGTAGTGAAAGAGAAGTTTACTGGATTTAGCTTCTTGTAGTCGAATCAGCTTACGTCAAATGGCCAATATTAGTTTGCTGCCGCTCCGCCGCCTCTTGCCTTTTGTCCACCACCACTCGCTGCCGTGCCGGCTGGACTTGGAGGAGCACCTGGAACAAATCCACCACCGCCTCTACCGCCTGCCGCAGCCGGAGGTCCGCCTGGACCGCCAGACGCGGAACCGCCTGAAGCAGTTCCCGAATTCGGAAGTGCGTTGGACATTACAACGCTGTTTGCAGGGAGTGCAGATGCCGCGACATTGACTTGGGCAGGAGGTGCTGGGGGGACCGGAACGGGCCTAGTAAAGTAAATTATCGCAAAAGCGATCAGGGCAACGACGGGTGCCACAATCGATAAGATCATATTAGTTTGCGGGTTTGGACCTTGTTGTGTCATAGCTTTATGTTCCTACAGATGAAGAAGACTACTAACAAGGTTACACTATTTTGATGATTTTGGCTACGAATCAGTGATTGAAATGCCGAATACCGGTCAAGCACATTGCCAGGCCAAGCTCATTTGCTTTCTCAATCACATCGGAATCCTTCTTGCTACCACCCGGGTGAACTATCGCGGAAATTCCGTGTTCGGCGGCGGTGACGATTGAGTCCGGGAACGGAAAAAAGGCATCGCTCGCCAAAACCGCGCCAGTTGCCAATTCACCCGCTTGGGCCAAAGCGAGTCGAACCGATTGGACTCGGTTCATTTGCCCCGCTCCAACTCCCAGTAGTCGAGATTCGTTTCCGACAACGATTGCGTTTGACTTCACATGTTGGACAATCGCCCACTGTAGCCTGAGGGCTTTCATTTGGAGTTCAGTGGGTTTCTTTTCCGTGGCGACAACCCAATCGAGGCATGGGTCTTCATCGGACTGTTGAATAACAGCCCCACCCCGAATACCCTTTACCGAGACAAACGAATTCTTGGCGGGCAGAATTGCCTTCAATAGGCGAACGTCCTGACCCCAGCCGGTTCGGCTTTTAAATATTTCGAGGGCATCGGGCTCGAACCCAGTGGCGATAACAATTTCAAGGAAATTGCCTTTTTGGGTCATGGCTTCGGCAGCTCCACGGTCCACGATGCCGTTGATCGCCACAACTCCTCCGAAAGCGCTTATCGGGTCTGATTCTCTGGCCTGCCGGTAGCTTTCGCCAAAGGACACTGCGGCTGCAGCGCCGCACGGATTCGCGTGTTTGATAATCGCACAGGAAGTAGGAGGCATATCGGCGACAAGTTCCCAGGCCCCATTTGCATCGGTAATGTTGTTGTAACTCAGTTCTTTGCCCCAAAGCTGCTCGGCTTGGGGAAGTCCAACTCCATTTAGCACCGTCGAATAGAGGGCACCATTTTGATGCGGGTTTTCGCCATACCGGAATCCTTGCACTCTGCGATAACCGATCGAGATTGATTCCGTTTCAAAAGGATCTTCCTCAAATTTGTGGGTCAAATATGTTGAAATTGTTGAGTCATAGTAGGCCGTGTGACGAAATGCTTTTGCAGCCATCCTTTGGGCAAATTCCGTTTTGTTTTCACTATCGAGAGCTGCGATGACCGACGGATAGTCGGCTGGATCGACAACAACAATGACCGAATCATGGTTCTTTGCGGCAGATCGGATCATCGCCGGGCCACCAATGTCGATGGATTCGATGGCTTCAGCAAGCGAGTGGGGTTTCGATACCGTCTCTTCAAAGCGGTACAGGTTCACGACCACGATAGAAATCGGTTCAATACCGGCCTCAGCCATTACCGACGCGTGAGCAGGATTCGTTGGGATTCCAAGAATGCCACCGTGAATCTTTGGATGAAGAGTTTTTACACGGCCGTCCAGCATTTCTGGAAAACCGGTGACCTCGCTCACGTCCGAAACGTTCAGACCCGCATCCCGTAATGCTTTGGCGGTACCTCCGGTCGAGATGAGTTGAAATCCTCCTTCGGCGAGCGCAGTTGCAAACTCGACAATTCCAGTTTTGTCGGTGACGGAAAGAAGAACCCTTGGCTTTAACATTTACCCAGTTGTTGTACCCGTCGATCCCGCAGTTCCGTTTGTTGGCGGAGCATTGTTATCGGCAGGAGGGTCGGGCGGCTTGATAGTGACAGTTTTATTTAACGAGGTCGCTTTGCCTTTGGTGTCGTAGGCAGTTATTGT
>JAYVXG010000116.1:0-2379 GCA_043785475.1 Armatimonadota bacterium | reverse complement strand
TCTTCGTTGCGTTCCTGGGTGATCTGTGCGTAAGCCAAGATCATTTGGACTTGAGCGAGAAGGTCTAAATCCGCTAATTCGGTCGCAATTTTCATTGCATGCCCAATGTATTCGAGGGCTAATTCGCTGTCACCGCTTTCGATTGCAATGGTGCCGAGGTTCATGTCGGCGTAGCCAAGAAATTGTCGTTGGTCGAATTTTATGGCTTCAGAAATGAGGATTTCAACGGTATTTTTTGCCGGCTCGTAGTCTAAATTCGCAATTTGCGCGTAGCATTGCATGTGCCGAGCCATGAGCGCGCTCTTTGTTTGGCCCTTGGTTTGATAGTCAGAAATGATGGCATCCAGAAGCTCTGGGGCTTCCTTCGGTTTGGTTTGAACGAGTTCAATTACCTCGTCAACCGCCATCAAATCTTTATCGCTGTTATTCGGCTTCATCGCAGAAACTAGTACTATTGTCGGCAATAGACGGCTTCTGCTCAGGGTCTTCGCTCGTTATTCGTCGAGCATCCACTGCTTTTGGAGATTTTGCTCGACGCCAAGGTTTTGGAGGATTCGGGCCACGACCGTATCCGCTAGATCTTCGAGGGAGGTTGGTTTGGTGTACCAAGCTGGGCAGGCGGGCAGAATCGTGGCTCCCGCTTCGGCGAGTTGGGTCATATTGCGGAGTTGGATGAGGTTCCAAGGCATTTCTCGGGGAACGAGGATAAGTTTGCGGCCCTCTTTGAGGCAGACATCGGCGGCGCGGGTAACGAGGTCGTTGCTAATGCCGTTGGCGATGCGCCCAGCGGTGCCCATCGAGCAGGGGACGATAACCATTCCGTCGTGGCGGAACGAACCGCTGGCGGGGGGCGTGAAGTAATCCTTTTCATTGAGTAATTTGATCTGCGGATAGCTTTTGCCGAGCCATGTTTTGGTGTCGAAATTGTTTCGGTCGAGGGTGATATCGAGTTCGGTTTGAGCGACCTGGATTGCTTGGGTGCTGAGGCAAAGATAGATGTCATCGAAGTGTGCGGCGGCGTGCACGAGGAGGCGTTGAGCGTAAATTGCTCCGCTGGCTCCGGTTACGGCGACGACTAATTTTCGGGTACTCATGCTTTTGCTTTTAGTTTGGTCAGGACGGCGGTTTCGGTTTCGCGCGGCATTCCGCCCTTAAAGTTCGCGGCGAAATCATCGGTTCGGCACCACTTGAGGGTGGTTTCGACGGTTTTCGCAACGCTTCGGTGTTGCAGGCCGGCTTTTTCGGCATGTTTGGGATCGAATTTGAACATTGAGTGCCGTTCGGCGTCGGGGAAGACGAGCGGAAGGTCGGCCCACGGCTTAACTTCGTGAGCGGTCAATTCCTCCATCGAAGCGAGAAAGAGTTCGTGCTTGCGACCGACTTGGGCACGAATTTCGTCGAGGAGGGCTCCGAAACTGATGGTTGGGCGGATCGTATTCCAGGTTCCGACCAGTTTGCGTTCGCCAACTTGGACGGTGAACTCGGCGAGGTCGGCAACATGGACCCATTGCATCGGCTGGTTGAGGACGTTGGGGACGAGAACTTCGTCGAATTGATCGAGGCGGGAGACCCAGTAGGGGAATCGTCCGGTGTGGTCATGGGGACCAAATACGATTCCGGGTCGGACGACGCCGAGTTTGTCGGGAAAGGCCGCTTGGAGGATTTCTTCGCAGCGGACCTTGAGCGGTCCGTAGGTTGCGGCAGTCATTTCGCTTCCCTCCTCACCTTCGGAAATTTTAGTTCTTTCGGTCAGGGGGAGTTCGGCGTCTTTGATGTCGTAGACGCTGATGGTTGAGATGAAGGTGAAATGCTTGGTTCGGAGCTTGGCGGCGGCGCGAGCTTGGTCGGGATAGTAGCAGGAGACGTCGACGATTTCGTCCCATTCTTGGGTGTCAGCGAGGGCGAGATCGGTGTTTCGGTCTCCGAGAATGTGGTCACACTCGGGGAAAAGGTCGGCGTTGGTCTTGCCTCGATGGAAGATTGTGACATTGTGTTTTCGATTGAGGTGCTCTTGCACGATCGCTCTTCCGATAAATTGGGTGCCGCCGAGGACAAGGACATTCATACGTTCATTATGAATGGGTTTGGGATTTTGGGTTACGTCTCGTATAATGCCGGTAGACGTGAAAGCCAAGCTAAATGAATATGTGGCGATACCGAAGCCTATTGTGGTTATAGCCTCGGTGGGCTTCGTTTTGGTCATGGGTGCGATTTTGTACGCGGGGTTTAATGGGCGCCCCCGCAGCCGCGATGGATCCATGGCAAGCAATATCTCGAATCTTAAACAGTTAGGACTTTCCATCTCGATGTATGGAGCGGACTACGATGATTATCTTCCACCGCATTTCACATTCGAATCGGATAAGGAGCGAGATTTGT
>JAYVXG010000115.1:0-7926 GCA_043785475.1 Armatimonadota bacterium | reverse complement strand
GAAAGATTTTTCGAGTTGGCTGCCGACCAATGTCCTGGAATCAAAGGCAAGACTGGTCGGTCTTATTGACGGCACCCTCGACAAGCCGAATATATTGGTCAAAGGATCTCTCGATCCCAAGATCAAACTGGTGGACCGGACCCTCTCGTACCACTCGACGGACGTAGTGCTTCGTTTCGATGGCAAGATCTTCAACCTCGAGCGACTTGCGTTGACTGACAAATCCGGTTCGGTCTTCGCATCTGGAAGCATCGATCTCAAAAAGGGCCTTAATGTGCGAGTCGTCGGAAACAATATTGACTTAGCAAAGTTCGCCAAAAACACCTCTGGGAAAGTTGATTTTCAGGGCCAAGTCACCGGAAGCCTCAAAGACCCAACCTACGGGGGCAAGATGCAAGGATATCACGTGGGATATTCCGGCATCCCCGGAACAATGGTGGCAATTGCTTCAGATTTCTCTGGCGACAATAAAACTATTCATTTCAATGACCTTGTCGCGATGAAAGGGGCGAGCCAAATCAGTGGGCTCTTGAGCATTGGAATCGTGGACCAAAAACTTGACGGACTGTTTGCTGTCAATGGCATCGCAGTGTCAGACCTTTATGACAACGGGGCGCCCAGGAAGAAGCCATCTAAAAATGCCAATGGCATCGAAGTGGAGATCCAAGAAGGAGAAGTAGGAGGAATTCTTGATTTTAGGGACGTTTCCCTTGGAGGAACACTATCTAAACCTCGCATGAGCGGATTGTTCGAAGCTAAGAAGATCATTGCGTATGACTTTGCGGCCGACTCTGCAAAAGGAAGAATGACCTATGACGGCGAGCAATTCAAAATATTTGATGCGAGTGCCCAGGTATCGAACGGCACAGTTTCGGAGATAACTGGAGGAATCTTTGCCAAGTCAAAAACCGGGAAGTTAAGCGGAAAATTTCAGAAGCTCGATCTTTCCGACATCTCCCACACGGCTTTACGTCGCTTTGAAAAATTGAATCCTGATCTGAAAACTCTTTCGGGTCGGCTAGCCGTTAAGGGCGCGACCTCGGGTTCATTTGAATTAAACGTTAATAACGGAAAATTCACCAATCTCACCGGTAAGGGCCGAGTCGACGATGTCTTCCTCAATAAGGCAACCCTCGGTTCTGGCGAATGGGATGTTTCGTTCGACGGCGCCAAATGGCAAGGGAACGCTTTCATTGGCTCCCTTGCTGAATATTTCAGAATCGACAATGCGCTGTTTGCACCATCAACGAGTGCTATCGGAGGAGAATTCCTCTCCTACCAAGTCCCGCTAAGAGAACTGATTGAGGCAAGTGGACCAATCCTAAAATTGGGCCCAGATGGTGATGAACTGCTTCGAAAAGTTAACGGGAAACTCGGATCTATTGTCCGATTCTCGGGAACAACGAAGGACCCAACGGTTGATTTGTCAGACTTTGAAATTTCGGCCATCAAACTGGGAGACGACGATACGGGGGTTACCGACATCGGAACTTTCTCAACGAAGGCAAATTACACCAGGAACAAACTAACCATATCCGACGGATTGCTCGTTGGTCCAAAGCAAAGCAAACTAAACTTGCCATTTATTGGGCAAATTACTTTGCCCGATAACTTAGCCATTCCTAATGGAACTGCAAAGATCTCGGGCACCATCGAAGGTGAGAGTATTTCTGACTGGCAGAAATTCAAATTCAACATGGTCGCTTCCGTCTTTGGCTTCCCAGTCAGCAAATTCTCGACGATCGTACCGTCACTCAAAGATGTGGATGTAATGGTAAATCGCGCAGATCTTAGCCTCAAGGGAACCGGAGAAAAGCCCGAAATCCTTGGCCAAATTCAAGCGTCAGCAGGATTCAATCCTGAAGGTAAGAAAGTGGTCTCGGGCCTCCTCGCCTCCCGTCTGAAATATGAGGGCGACATATCGGTTGGCAAATCCAAGGATCTCAATCATGTGGAGACAAAAGGCTCATTCAAAGTCAGTTCAATAGAAGGATCAATCAATGCAAGTGTCTTTCTAAATTCACTCAACAGGATTGATGACTCCTCACCATTCTCAATCATTGCAAAACTAGATGGAGATCGCGACGTAACCCAATTCTTCAAGCAGGGAGAGGGTCTTGTCCTTGGGAAAAAAGGCGCGCACCTTAGCGGGGGATTTGAAATTGGAAACACATACGAAAAACCAACGATTATTGGCGGCTTGGTATTCAACCTTGATTCAATCAAATTATCCACCGTTCCATCGGTGCTTGAAAGACCGATTGACACTGCTCTAAAAGATTTGACGGTAACCGCGAATGTGGAAAAGGATCCATTGCTTGGCTATGTGCTCCGCACAAAGGCCTCGACCGCCTCAAATTACTCAAGATTAGACTCAAAGGATGGCAGCTTTGGATTTCTCAATCTTGACGCCAAATTTCCGATATTCACCAATGCTACCGATTTCAAATTTGATTCGAGCAGTTTAGCAACGCGAGAGATTAAACAAGGTTCGCTCGCCTTTAATAATGTTCGGCTGTTTCAATCCTTTGAAAAAGGAACTTTTGTAGATGGCACAATATTCACCGAAAGTGAAAAGCCGGTCAAGATTGGTGGGACATTGGAGAAGCCAAAATTCACTGGTGACATTTATTTCGATAACGTGCGAACCGTTATTCCCACCTTCAATCCAGGAAAAGATTCCACTGGATCTTCGGCGATTGATCCGGAATTCGACCTTCGATTCTTTGCAAATAACCCAATCAGTATCAAGTCTTCCTTGATTTCACTAAACGCAAAGGGTGTAGGTTTCATGAAAGGAACCTTATCAAATCTCAAAGCGGACGGCACTTTAATTGTTGAAAGTGGTGATTTGCTTTTGCCGGGCGGCAAAGTGAAGCTGACTCCTGATGGAACGATTGAGTTAAAGTACGACAACTCGAATCCTGGCAACCACACGGTACTCGATGCTGATCTTCACGGAGAGACGTCGTTGACGGTCTTAAAGAATGGCTCGACCCCCGAGCGCTACGATATTTTTCTCGATGTCAAAGGCGACCTGCTAGCGTCCGATGCCTTCGCTCCGTCGGACCCAAGCCAGGTGGGGGCGATTGGAAGGAAGGAGATATTCAGCGCAACGAGCGTGCCCGGAGACCTAGATCCTTCTAGAATCCTCCAATTGCTCGGTCGGTACGATATCTTGGAGAGCGTTTTGCAGTCTGGAGTCAATGCAAATGTGAGAGACGAGCTAAAGAATGCCGGTCTCGGATTTGCTTTGCCCTCGCTGTTCAGCGGCCTCACCAATGAACTGGCTAAGTCGTTCAAGCTCGACTTTGTCGGAGTCGATTACAATGCTTTCGAGCAAACGTCCGTTTCCTTTGTAAAAAACCTCGGCAAAGGTTTCTTCCTTCAAGGGCGCCAGCAGCTTCTTCAGCCGCTTCCCGGCCAGCCAACTGCCTATGATTACCGAATCGCCTACCGACCACGGCGCGGGCCTAACTCTCTCAAAGCTCTCTCTTTTTCGATTGGAACCGACCAATTACGACCCTATAAACTGTCGATTGATTTCACCAGCCGGGTTCGGACGAGAAAACCACCGTATCAATCTATAAAACTATACGTCCCAAATAGATAACGCAGGTACATTTAAGGTGTCTGTGTCGGGGGATTGAATATAGTGCTGGCTCGAATCATCAACATCGCGTGTCTTCTTGCATTGTCTGCTGCTGCTCTATCGCAGCAAGACTCAGGAAAGATCGAAGAGATCGTCATTCGAGGCAATAAGCGGGTTTCAGAACCAGTTATTAGGGCCACGATGAGGGTCAAAACTGGTCAACTGCTCAATATCGGAGCCATTAAGGCCGATTGCCAAGCCATTCGAGATATGGGGTGGTTTTCCAAAGTCGACTACACCACAACCAATTCATCGAGCACGACGGGAAGCTCGTGGAAGGTCATAATCGACATCCAAGAGTATGAAGTCGTCAAAGAAGTTGCGATCGTCGGCAATGTCGCGATTAAAACGGAGGACATTCTCAAGGCGGTCACCTTTCGACCGGCAGTGGGTGCCAAAGACGACCAACTTAAGCCGTTCAACAATGCGGAAATGAAGCCAACTGGCGACGCGATCGCAAAGCTTTATAACGAAAAAGGATATTTTGGCCGAGTTGAAGGCGTTGGCCCGGACCCGTACAGTCCCACAACCGTCATCATCAAAATTCGAGAATCAACAATCAATTCGATCACTATCGAAGGATTTACAACGACTAAGCAAGCAGTCTTTGATCGTCTAATCAAATCAAAACCGGGCCACCCTTACAGCCTGGTAGAGTGGAACCGAGATTGCACGCGAATAGCAAATACTCAATGGTTCGAAAAGTTTAACCCAACTTTTCCTACCCTCAATGAACAGGACGAAGGACTCGTTGACCTAAAAATTAATCTTGACGATGCTCGCACCGGATTGTTCAACGTCGGTCTCGTTTTAGACCCCCAGAATTCTCTCGCTGGAGCCGTTAGCTACTCAGATTCCAATTTCTTGGGTTCTGGCCAGAGCATCGGATTTAACCTCACCCAAGCAACAAGAGGCGTTGGCGGAAGCATCAGTCTTGACTATGCAAATCCATTCATGGATTCACATGACACCGCCTTCAGAGCTTCGGTTTATGACCGACTTATTTACCGCTTCTCGAACGGTCTTACCTCGGGGCAATCAAACACCGCATCTTCATATCAGGAGCGAAGAAAAGGCTTTACTAGCTCATTGACGCGACCAGTATCAAATACCAAAAGCTTGGGTATTTCGACGAGACTTGAGACGATCAATACACTTAATGCCCCCGCAAACGCTCCCGTTGTACCGTACGTTCGCCAAGACGGCGAGGTAGGCTCCATTGGGCTGTACAGCGTTTTGAATACAAGAGATCTCGATTTCGACCCAACGAAAGGAAGCTATCTGAGGGTCGATTTTGAACCCGGCTACTCAATCATTAAACCGTCAACGACGACGGACCTCAGAAACCCGCCCGCTGGCCGGTACGGATTTGCTAAAATTGGATTCGATTTTCGAACCTACTTCACCAAGAACAAGAAAGTGAGAACAAAGGACGATAGCTCTCGCGAAGTTATTGCTCTTCGGCTGAAAGCTGGCACCGAGACTGGAACCGTTCCGTTCTTCGAGCAATATTTTGCCGGAGGCAATGATTCCGTAAGAGGCTACAACGAAGATCGATTCTGGGGACGAAACATGTTTGTCGGAACATTTGAATACCGAAAGCCAATCCAAGAACAGTTCAGTCTCGTTGGCTTTGTCGATTACGGCGGAGCATGGGGCGGATACGGCGGTATTAAAGATTTTGAGCAAAGCAAGGAGGCAACATTCCACTACGGCTATGGCCTCGGACTTCGATTCCGCACCCCTTTGGGACCTATTCGACTCGATTATGCGTTTAATGACAAGGGCGGCTCACGAGCTCACTTTATGATTGGAACAAGCTTCTAAAAAAACAAGGTAAGAATAAATTCATGAATAGAACATATTGGACAGGATTTCTCTCGGGCACAACCGTTCTGGCAATCGGAATGGTTGCTGTACTGGCGGGTAGCGGTTTCCAAGGCGGAAACCAAAAGATTGGAGTCATCGACTCAAACATGGTTATGCAAGCTACGGCTGTGGCAAAGAACATGGTTGAAGACGAGAAGAATCTCAAGACGGATCGCGAAACCGTTATGCAGTTCCTTCAACGCTATCCAATGATCAAAAAAGAAGATGCCGAAAAATTCAAGAATCTATCGATCAAGGCAAAGAAAACCGATCCCGAAAAAGCAGAACTTGAAAAACTAAAAGTAAGTGCCCAAGACTCAGCTAAGAAGTTCAACGAACTGCAACTCAAGTCAAGCCCGACACAAGACGAACTCAAATTACTCGATGAATTTCGAAATCGAAAAAACGAGATGGACGAATATCTCCAAAATCTCTACAAAGATTTTCAAGCAGAATACGCCAATATTCACGAACGAGACCAGAATATCCTTCTCGAAGCATTCCGAGCCGGAGTTAATGAAATTGGAAAGAAACAGGCATTCACCATTGTGTTCGACAAGAACATTGCCCCATTTGGCGCAAGCGACATCACTGACGATGTGACGAAAGCTGCCGCAAAGAAATGAAGTCAGATCGTCTAGCTTGGTCCGGTTGGATAGTTGCCGCAGGACTTGCGGGAGTTATGTTTGGGAGTGGATTTCAAAACACCTCGATCAAGCTAGGCGTGGTGGACCTCAACGGGGTGATCGAAAAAAGCGAAATCGGCAAAAAGGCAAAGGCTGGCTTCGACGAGATGAAAAAGTCTCGAGAGACTCTTTTAGAGTTCATTGACCAATATAGAATTCTCACGATTGAGCAAGCAACAAGGATCAAAGACCTCTCAATAAAAAAGGAGCGCACTAAGCCCGAAGAGGCCGAACTTGAAAGAATCAAGGCGGAAGTCATCGCCACCAGCAAGCGATCTCAAGAATTAGCGACCAAAGCTAATTTAACTCCGGAGGAAAGAACTCTGGTGGAAGATTTTTCCCGAAGAAGCCAAATTATCAATGAACTTTCCAATCGGTGGCTCAGAGAATTTTCAGACGAAATGAGAAACTGGATGTCAGACCGAAAGGACGAGAACTACCAGAAAGCAAGGGTCGCCGTTAACGAAGTCGCCGCAAAAGAAGGCTATACAATGGTCTTTGAAGGAACCGTAGCCTTATATGGCGCGAACGACATCACCGATCCAACGTTGGTCGCGTTGAATGCAAAAGCGTAGACAGATCTACTGGATTTTTCTTTTGGTCGGTTGTAGCCGTCAGCCCGACAATGTGTTTGTTGATCTGGATATGGTTGTTCTCAACCAACCGAAAATGGCCCCCGCATCTCAGCTAAGACCCCTATATCAAAATCAAATTACTCCTTCATCAAAATCAATTGCTGGGGAACCGGCAACAGAAATCGAAAATTTAAGGGCAAACGAAAAAGTTGCGATCAGAAAGGAGGTCGAAAAGGAAGCTAACGCCGCCATCGCGACGATTTCCAAACGGCTCCAGGATTATTACAGTCGGGAAATTGATGATCTTTATAAAACCGAATTTGACAGACTTGTCCCGCTGAAAAAAACCCTTGACCAAGAACTTCTGTCCAATATTCGGAAGATATTTGAGAAATCGGCGAAAAGAAGGGCACCCGTGTTGACGAGGCTTACTTTCCTAACCAAGTTCCCGCCAACAACCGAACAAACTCCAACGGTTGCCAAGGGACAGGTTGATCCGAATCCTAAGAAAACTAACGAAATCCAAGACCTCAAGAGATTATTGGTCGAAATTGACAACCAATACGACGTAGAGATGGATAAGTTGGACCGACGAAGGTCGGCGACATTAGTAAATGAAACCGATAACATTTTGACCATGGTTTCGTCGAAGCAAAAGGAAATTAATGCAAGAGCTGCCGCCGAAGCGACAAATCTCGTAAAGCGATTTAGCACTGGCATCACTGGGCGGATATTCAGCAAATACACCTTTCAACTTAAGGAAATCCCGACAAAAACTGTGAACTTCCCAAAAATGCCCGTCCAGCCAGGAATTCCGAGGGTAACTTTTGAATGGAACCAACTAAATCAAAGCGACAAGACGGAGTTATCAAGCGAGCTTGAAGCGTTTCTCCGTCTCAATCATTACCAACGGGTAACCAAAGCCGAAGGTGCCAAAGACGTAACAAAGGAATTTATTGAATGGAGAACGAATCTCAAATCTGGACACTGGGAAAACTGGCAGAAATCCTCGGCGCAGAAATAATCGGTTCCCCAGAGTTTGTGATATCTGCACCCGCAAGTTCCGACTCAGATGACCCGTCGGGCCTCGCCTTCGCAGAAGGTGACGACTATCTCGAAGAAGCAAAATTAAGCGGAGTCGGGG
>JAYVXG010000114.1:0-7962 GCA_043785475.1 Armatimonadota bacterium | reverse complement strand
TGCGCTTTCGCCAGGTCATTTATGTAAAAGGTGCAAATTCGTCGATAACCCTGCGGCTGAAAAGTTACAATGTAAAGAAATGAAAAAGCATATTTGTTTTGGAGCCGCGATCGTTTTGATTGCTTGCCAGGTTGGGTGCGGCTCAAAGGTTGATGGTGCCAACGTCGCCAGCACCGGAAAGGCTCCGATAGGGACCGATACAAAATTAGCCGATTCGTATTCGACGACGGCCAATAACAGTCCAGGCTCGACAAACGCTCCTGAAAGCAAGACCAAACCAGCCGCTGCCGGATTGGACCTTTCCACCATTCCTGCGAATTTGAAAGGTGACGCCTACGATTATTACGGTCTCGGTCGGACTGAACCGATCAAGATGTCCATGGTTCAAAGAGGGTCCTCGACAGCCGCTAATCAAATGGTTCGCTTGACCAAGGTCGAGAAAGACAGTGCTCAATTTACAATTTCAAACGAGGGGGGCTTTCAGAAGATTGGAGATGTCGTTTTGAAGCTCGACAAGGAAGGCATTCGAGTTGTGACAATGAATGGACAAAAGGCCGACGAAAACACATTTGAACTTCCAAATGGACTGGTAAAAGGCAAGTCCTGGCCCACCAAAATGGAACTTGACGGTTCGACTTTTACGGGAACAAACAAGGTTGTGGGAACTGAAACAGTCACGACTCCCGTTGGAACCTATAAGGACGCTCTCGTCATCGTTTCCACTGCCGCCGGAACGCAAAACGGCCAAAAATTTCAATCCACAATCAAACTATGGCTTGTAAAGGGAAGGGGTCAAGTGAGAGCGGAAGTCACCAATGTTTCTGGAAAAGCAACCCAAAAGACCTCAGTACTGGAATCAAAGTAGTTTTTCAATCCTGATTGTTGCTGGCTCGATGTTGGGTTGTGACCATGTGCAAATTGCTTCTCAGGGTACAAGACACCCGTACGTCCACAAAATGGACGATTTTTTGCCCCTTGATTCTGGACAAAAAGAGACGCTGTACACCGTTGATGGCACTAAAACGAACTACTCATTGAAAACAAAGAGGGAAGATAGTTCAATACACTTCCAGGCGGTTTCCGAAGGCAAAATAATTGACGAGGAAGTCTACGACATTCAAAATCGAACGATTTTGTTGAGGAAGGCAGTTGGAGAAAATTTCTGCCCACCAATTACCTTGATCGAGTTCCCTCTGGAAGTTGGCAGTCAGTACCAATGGAAAGGAAAGCTGGCGTGCGAGCTTAACAAGATGGACGGCTCGGCTACCGTATCAACATCAACGGACTTTGTCTCTCTCAAAGATAAGAGCGAAGACGCGATTAAGGTTGAAGTGAATTTGAGTTTTGGCAACGGGGGAACCCGAAAGCTTTCGTTTTGGTTTGTGAAGGGGCAAGGCATTTTGAAAACCGAAATGGTTAAGACGATCCGGGAGCCTAAGCAATAATGGCGGCGATCACGCTTCGTCCGACTAACGAATCTCGGAACGAAAAGGTTGGATTGGATTGGTGGTTGCTGGGTGCGGCCGCGGTCTTAGTCTTAATTGGCTTGGCGGCGATTTTTAGCACTGGCTATGGAGACTCGATCAAAGAGTTTCGGAAGCAACTCATTAATATCGTTTTAGGGTTCTTGCCGATGAGCATCTTCGCCTTTTTCCACCCTCGTCTTTGGGCAAAGGCATCGGTTGTTGTGTACGCGATCAATCTCGCGATGCTCGTTTCAGTCTTTTTGATCGGCAAATCGATTAACGGTTCGGCTCGTTGGATTGGGATCGGCCCATTTTCATTTCAGCCGAGTGAGCTCTCGAAGATATTGATCGTCCTGACCTTGGCGACGTTCTATGCATCCCGACAAGATCGAATTAAGACTTTTAGTACGTTCGCACTTGGATTTCTTCACATCTTTGTGCCGTTCTTCCTGATCATGAATCAGCCACACCTGGGTGCCTCTTTGCTGATTCTGACTGTTTGGGTTGCACTTAGCTTGGTAGCGGGGGTTTCGCCGAAATTCATGGCGGCGGCGATTGGTTCGTTTGTAGTTCTGGGGACTCTTGTCTTCAATGTACCGGCAGTTCGTCATGTGGTGATCACTGACTATCAGTGGGGACGAGTTACGGGGTTGCTTGGCATCGAGACCAAAGGAAAGAGCGTGAAAGATAAGCGCTATCAGGTCGAACAGGCCTCGTATGCATTTGCAAACGGGGGAATTGCGGGCACAGGCTTTCTCAAGGGCGAAGTCAAAAAGCGGGTCCCAGAAGTTAGCTCTGACTTTATTTTTTCTTGTGTGGGCGAAGAGTTTGGGTTGATGGGGTGCTTTGTGGTGCTGGGCATTTTTGCGATGCTTTTTTACCGGATTTGGTTGGGGATGCTGAGCGCGGCTGACTTATACTACCAACTCATCATGGCGGGGATCTTGACGATCTTTGGGTTTCACTTGATCGTGAACGCCGGGATGGTACTTGGCGTGTTGCCGGTGGTGGGAATG
Organism: Armatimonadota bacterium; assembly: GCA_043785475.1. Classification (GTDB taxonomy): domain Bacteria; phylum Armatimonadota; class Fimbriimonadia; order Fimbriimonadales; family Fimbriimonadaceae; genus Fimbriimonas. The sequence continues at coordinate 5,480 of JAYVXG010000114.1, read as the reverse complement.
TGGCTTCCTTTCCTGAGTGCCGGAGGGACGGCGATCTGGTTGTGCATGAGCCTTGTAGGGTTGGCCCTGAACGTCCGCGCCCGTGAGCGCGCGGTGCTGTTTTAGTGGGTTGATCTCGTTACTTGGTTATCCAAGTGAACCCAAATAGCACGCCCATGCGTAATACGGCTATAATGAAATCGGAAGCACAAGGATGGTGCGAGGAAAACCTAAAGTGAGTGCCAAAAAGCGCTCCAAAAAAGCAGTTGTTGTTGCCAAGCGCAAGGAAGCGGTGCCAAGTCACCAGAAATTTGATATTGCCGCGATCGGCTTTTTCGCGCTCGCCGCTTTGTGCACGGTAGCTCTTCTTTCGCGGGATTCTGGCGTTGTGGGTGATGGAATCCGCAAAGTATTTTCACTCATCTTCGGAGTTGGGGCTTGGGCCGGACCGGTTGCGCTTACCGCGATGGGATTTATGTATTTGCGCGGCCATTCGCGTCAACGAGGAATTCGATCTGCTTTTGGCATCACTCTTGCCCTGCTTGCCATTCTTGGTGCCTTAGCTAAGTCTTCGAATGGCGATTTTTTTGACCCAATCATCGTTTCTGAATCTGGTGGCTACCTCGGTGCGTTCGTAGGAGCTGGTTTTTACGCGTTGCTTGGCGGAGCCGGAAAGTTTGTCGCTTTTCTTACGATGGGAGCTGTCGGCAGCATTCTCTGCCTCGAGAAGCCGATCCGAGAAATTTTATCCGATCTGAAGAATAAAGCGGCGTTGCCGCCGACTCAAGATGAGCCTGAATCCCGTTTGAAGGGTAAGAAAGCAGTAGTGATGTTGCCTGACCGGATCAGCAACGATGACGAGATCCATCCTGCGGTTCGTGAAGCCGTTGCGCGCGAAGCTGCCGAAGAAGCGAAGCCTAAAGAGAAAAAGGCGGCGACCATACGCGAAATTAGCCCGGCCAAGGGACGAGAATTTAACATTGAATCGAGCGTTCCGAAAGAGGGCTATCAATTGCCACCGATCGATTTGCTACAAATGCCCGCTGAACGACCAAAGCGAACCGCTCAAGAGATGCAGCGCAATATTGAGACGATCGAAGGCACGCTCGAGCAATTTGGAATCGACGCCAACGTAGTCGAGGTCGCGACTGGCCCTACGATCACCCGATACGAAATTCAGCTTGGCCCCGGAATCAGGGTTGCTCGAATTGTCAGCTTGGCCGACAACATTGCCATGGATATGGCGGCGTCTCAGGTTCGGGTCGAAGCTCCAATCCCTGGAAAGGCCGCAATTGGACTTGAGATTCCCAACGTGACCGCGACAACAGTTAATATCCGGGAGCTAGTGGATTCGGATGAATTTATGAATCATCCGTCTCGGCTTTATGTCTCGCTTGGAAAGGATGTCGCGGGAGTCAATCGGTACGCCGACCTCACCACGATGCCTCACCTGCTCATCGCGGGCGCCACGAACTCTGGAAAATCCATCGGATTGGCGACGCTCATAACTTCGCTTTTGATGCGCAACACGCCAAAGGATCTTCGCTTGGTCATGATCGATCCAAAGCGGGTTGAATTGACTCTGTTTGACCAGATTCCCCACCTCCTTTGTCCGGTTATTAAGGACGTCAAAGAGGCTCCGGGCGTGCTTCGCGCCGTCTGGCGAGAAATGGATCGACGGTACGACCTCCTGAGCGAAAAGGGGGTGCGGAACATTGACGGCTGGAATGCGGTCGCGTCGTACAACGACAAAATGCCGTATATCGTTGTCATCATTGACGAGCTTGCTGACCTCATGATTCAGGCCAAGGCAGAAGTTGAGACCTCGATTGTTCGGCTCGCCCAACTTGCCCGTGCGGTTGGAATTCACCTGGTCATTGCGACCCAGCGTCCGAGCGTGGACGTCATTACAGGCACGATTAAGGCGAATATCCCGTCCCGAATCGCATTTTCGGTAGCTTCTCAAATAGACGCGCGAACCATTCTAGATACGAAAGGTGCGGAATCTCTCATTGGACGGGGCGATATGCTCTTCATGCCGATTGATGCGAGCAAGCCGGTTCGGGTGCAAGGCTGCTACGTTACCGAGCAAGAAATCGCCAAAGTATGCAAGTTCTGGCGCGAGCAAGAGGCTCCGAATTATGCATTTGATCCGGCCGAATTTGACGCCGTCGATCCGGCGCGAGCCAGCGGCGATTTTGGCGGGGATATCGACCCGATGTGGGAGGAAATTGTTCGTTACACGGTTGAGACTGGCTCAGTTTCGACTTCGATGATCCAGCGAAAATTTCGCCTTGGATTCCAACGGGCTTCGCGCCTTTTGGATCAGATGGAGGAGCGAGGGATCATTGCGGCGAAGGATGGTCCACGTCCTCGCGAAGTCTTGATAGGGATCGTTGACCTCGAATCGATATTCAGTGGCGGCAGTGGCGCTCCGGTCTTCGAAATGGGTACGCACATCGACGACTGGGAAGAAGATAGTCCGTAGTTGGCGAATTCCCGTGGCACTGATACGCGGTGTATTTCTGAAAACTCGTGGTCTCCAGGGACCAGCATATCCGTGTTGCAAATTGAACACTGATAAGCTCTCTCGTGCCTCATTCGCGTATCAGTGCCACCCGTTTGAGATAACATAACAAACAAATGTTAACGACCATGGCGATCCTTTCTGCATCCCTAATCAATCAAGTTTCCACCGATCATCTCAAAGCAACTTTGACTGAATTGGCGACCTATCCAACTCGAAATACGAGTTCACCTGGCCTTACCAAAGCCGCCGAATGGGTGGCCAGCGAGTTCCGAAAGATCCCAGGATTGCAGGTTGAGATCATGCAGTACGACATCAAGAAGAACCGGCGCGTGCCCGAAGATAAGACCGTCGTCCAAGTCATTGCCGTCTTACCCGGAGAGACCGATCGACGTATCCTCGTTGGTGGCCACCTCGACACGATTAACCTGGGCGGTGACACGTTAACCGCCACCGCACCCGGAATCAATGACGACGGAAGCGGCGTGGCTTTGACGCTCGAAAGCGCTCGTATCTTGAGTCAAAAGAAGTGGCACAACACGTTGGTCTTCGTGGCATTTAGCGGGGAAGAGCAAGGACTGAATGGATCGGGCGCCTTGGCGGCGAGAGCGAAAGCCGAGAAATGGAACCTTGAAGCGGTCTTGAGCAACGACACCGTCGGCAGCTCTCGCGCCGGGGACGTTAAAGACACAAAACGAATCCGACTTTACTCTGAAGAACTTCCGCCCTTAAAGCGCGGCGAGGTTGGAGTCGAGCACAACAGCCGTGAGCTGGCCCGATTTATTGAATGGAACTCCCGAGGCAAACTCGGCGGATTTTCACCGTGGCTCGTGTTCCGCAAGGACCGCTTTCAGCGCGGCGGCGACCACACGCCGTTTAATAATCAAGGGTTTACGGCGGTGCGCTTCGTCGAGGCGATCGAATGGCTGGAGCATCAGCACACCGAAAAGGACACGATCGAGTGGATTGACTTCGGATACCTGGCCAACGTGACGAAGATGAACATTTTGACCATGGAATCATTGGCGGTCGCGGGTGAGGCACCTACCGGGGTGGCTTACGACGCCAAGCAGGCCCACGACACTTCGATCCACTGGAAATCGAATCCGGGCGTGAGTTACGTGGTGTATTGGCGAGAGACGAGTTCGCCAACCTGGCAAGGCTCGGTAAAAGTCGGCGAAGTTGACAAAGCGGTAGTGAAAGGGAAGAACAAAGATGACCACATCTTCGCCGTCGGCGCCGAAGGCGGCATCCCGGTCAGCGCAGGGTAAAAGACTATGCTCGCTACTGGTATCTTTCTCACACTATCCAAGCCAGATTGGCCAGCGTTGCCACGAATTGGCACTGATCGAGTTCTTAGAACCAGATCAGTTTTGTCCATGGTCAAAGTTGGCGACGATGCTGACCTTGTATTCAAGGTGACTCGGGGCTCGAAAGTCATTCTCTACAAATCGCTTGCCCCTCAATGCTTTCAATGCGAATCTGGCCTGGTCGTGGACCGAGGTAAGCATTATCTTGTGGTTGCCAGCGCTTCAAGAGTGCCGCAAGCATGGACTGTATCCAAGAACGGAACGGTCAAAGTCGTCGCGACCAAGTTTGGATTCAAGGATTATTACCGACAGGTCAAGGGAAATCGAATTGTATTTGCCAAGGTATTCAGTCCCTACTCGAAAAGCTACTCGGTACTGAACGTCAAAACGCTTGAATTCACGAATCTAACTGCCTCGGAAGCAAGGTCCAGGAACTTGGCGATCTAGAACCCAACGCCTGAAGCTCCGCCAGCGATGATGATTGGTGGCTCTTTGAATCCCTTTCGGTCTAGACCGATTCGGATGCGCCTAGCCTCGGCGAGGTAGCCCGGCAATGCATGCGGAGCAACCTTAGGTACGGCAAACGCTTTCTCGAACACCGACCACATCGGCTCGATTTCGTGACTTAAATCGAACACCATCACTCCGTTCGACGAAGCGACCGCCGCCTGAAGGGCATTGCCCAACCCAACCGGATTGTCCTTGAAATCAATCAGCGATAGCCCCGCGTACACGAAGGTCTGATCGTGAACCGCGCGATACGATAGGGTTCCGGCACCTTCGACAGTAAACCCGACACCCTTTCCTTCAACCAAAGCGTCGTAGCCGGTTGCGGTGGGATAGTAGCAACCGGTGATGAGGAAATCGAGATCAGGCGCGAGTCCAGTCTTCTGATACTCGGGGGTTAGAAACCAAAAACCGGCGTCCATCGCGGGGGACGCCCAGTTGTTGCCGTATTGTTGGTAGTCGCCGTACCAGGAGCCGGCGTAGACTCCAAGTTGCATCTTTGGCTTGATTTGCCGAATTCGGGTTCGAGTTTCCATCACAAACTTGTGGAGGACGCTTGCCCGCCAATTCATCCATGCATCGTAATAGGGTCCCGGTTTGATACCCCGATTAAGTTGAGTGCTAAATGAGAAATTGAATTTGAAGACATCATCGGGCCACTGTATTTGCTTGCCTATGTGCTGTTGAAAGAGGCTTCGGGTGAGCGGGCTGAAGTCTCCATTGAGGCCCGAATAGCGAAGTCGATCGTCGAATATGATCCCGTCAATATCGTAGTTTGTGGTGATCTCTTCGGCGATGTCGAACAGCCTTCGTCGAACACTTGGGTTGGTCGGGCTGGTCATAAGAGGGTACTGCTTGTCATTAACGGAGTCACCAATTCGTACAAAAGAGGTTTCAGATTCTAGTTTGACCGTGCCTATTCCTGGCCCAAATCGTGCACGGGTGCCTTGGAGGATTGCGGCCCCGAGTCCTTGCGATGCCGCGTAGAAACCTCCCTTTGGCAATGGACGACCGTCTTCCAACATTTTTCCCGTTCGGTCGCAGGGGATGCCATAGCTATAGAGTGGAGGAGTTGAGGACAAAAACGTAACTTTGGCGGAGTCGAGTTTGGTTGAGTATTCGAATTTCATGTCGCCTACATGGACGACTGGTTTCGC
>JAYVXG010000113.1:0-7968 GCA_043785475.1 Armatimonadota bacterium | reverse complement strand
TTCCCTGATGTCTCTCTGAATCTCGACTTTAATGTATACTTTAGTCGTAGAAATACAATACGCGGACGTGTAGCTGGTGCTGCCAGGAGGACGAACGCAGAGTGAAATATGTCAGAAAAAGTGCTGGATGAATCCACAGCTCTCTTAGAGCAATTTGCCAATCGCGATTACGAACACGGCTGGGAAACCGACATCGAGTCGGAAACCATCGAACCTGGTCTGAACGAAGATACCGTTCGTCGCATCAGCGCCAAGAAGAACGAGCCACAGTGGCTGCTTGACTGGCGGCTCAAGGCATATCGGCACTTCCTTACGATGAAGGAGCCGAAATGGCCGAACGTCCACTATACGCCCGTCGATCTCCAATCGATTTCATACTACTCAGCGCCCAAGAAAAAGCCCCTGCTGGATTCGCTGGAAGACGCTGACCCTGAGATTCTTCGCACTTTCCAAAAGTTAGGAATTCCGGTCGAAGAGCAGAAGGTTCTTCTCAACGTCAAGGGTGCAAAAACCAGCGTCGCCGATGCCCGCCAAACCACAATGGAAGAGCTTGAAGGCAAGATCGCGGTCGATGCAGTTTTCGACTCCGTCTCGGTCGTTACCACGTTCAAAAAGAAGCTTGGTGAACTGGGAATCATCTTCTCGTCGATCAGCGAGGCGGTTCACGAGCATCCCGAGCTGGTGCAAAAGCACCTCGGATCGGTCGTTCCGTACAGCGACAACTACTACGCCACGCTGAACTCCGCCGTCTTCTCCGATGGCTCGTTCGTTTACATTCCCAAGGGCACTCGTTGCCCGATGGAACTGAGTACCTATTTCCGAATTAACGCCGAGAACACCGGGCAATTCGAGCGAACGCTGATCATCTGTGAAGAAGGCGGATTTGTCTCGTATCTCGAGGGTTGTACGGCTCCGATGCGTGACGAGAACCAGCTTCACGCCGCGGTTGTCGAGCTCGTTGCCAACGGCGACAAATCGACGATCAAATACAGCACGGTCCAAAACTGGTATCCCGGCGACCCCAAGACCGGCGTTGGTGGAATCTTCAACTTCGTCACCAAGCGAGCGATTTGCAACGGTAAGGCTTCGAAGGTCACCTGGACCCAAGTCGAAACCGGCTCCGCGATCACTTGGAAATACCCGAGCGTTATCCTCAAGGGCGACGACTCGATCGGCGAGTTCTATTCGGTTGCTTTGACGGCTGGAAAGCAGCAAGCCGACACCGGAACCAAGATGATCCACATCGGTAAACGAACCAAGTCGACTATCGTCGCAAAGGGAATCTCGGCGGGCAACGGTCAGAACACCTACCGCGGCCTGGTGAAGATCAACGCCGGTGCCGATGGCGCGCGAAACTATTCACAGTGCGACTCGATGCTGATGGGCGACCGATGTGGCGCTCACACCTTCCCGTACATCGAAGTCAAGAATCCAACAGCGACGGTTGAGCATGAGGCTTCGACTTCGAAGATCGGCGAAGACCAGATTTTCTACTGTAACCAGCGAGGCATCCCAACTGAGGACGCGGTCAACATGATCGTCAGCGGCTTCTGTAAAGACGTCTTCCGCGAGCTGCCGATGGAATTCGCTGTCGAGGCCCAGAAGCTTTTGGGTGTGAGTTTAGAGGGTTCGGTAGGTTAATTATTGATCCCGAAGGGATCACAGCCTATAGCCCGGGGTCGTAGACCCCTTAAGCGCAATAAAGCCCAAAATGAAACTATGATCCGGCCTCTCCATCCCTCTGAATCGCTGATCGTCGCGGATTTCTATCACGACATCCGGCAAGACACCGTTCCGCCCGCCCACGACGTCGATGGCATCAAGTGGTACATCGACTCGTTTCTCCTCCCCCGCTGGTCGTCATACGTGTACGAAGAAAATTGCGAAATCCTCGCATGGGTCGATGTCCATCAGGGCTGGCTCGACCAGCTTTACTGTAAACGCGACCACACCGGAAAGGGCATTGGCAAGCAACTCCTCGATTTTGCCAAATCAAGAGAACCCGAAGGGCTACAGCTCTGGACCTTTCAAATAAACGCCAGAGCGCGTGCGTTCTATGAACGAGAAGGATTCCAAGAAGTCGAACTCACTGATGGAGCAAATTGCGAAGAGAAGCAGCCTGATGTCCGAATGGAATGGAAGCCGTAGAGCACGCCACGATACCCCGCGGAACCGATTCCAGTCAGGACAAGTGCGATTTCCTCGCCTATTGTGGCGAGTTTTTGCTAGCACCGATGTCGAGCGTAAAGAACTCGAGAACATCATCGAGTTTGCCGTTCTCTTCGGCACACTTCGCCAAGGCAGTTTCGAGCGATTTCGTTGAATCGGCAATCTTTGTTTTCAATTCGGCAATCTTTGCTTCATGCCCTTGAATTTCGGCGGTCATCGTAGCAATAAACCGTTTGCTTTGCATATTGAGCGAATCCTCAAAGGCGCTAAGGGCGGCCATCTTGCGAGATGCATCGGCAACGACGGATTGGGTGTCTACTCCCATCGCCTTACCCATCGCTGTCAAAGTCGCTTGCACCGTCGTACGCTTAACAGTAATCGGTAATTCGGCCGGTAGCGATCCAATCACATCAAGGGCCTGTTCAGCCCCGAATGCCGCTACAGGTAAATTGGCGTTAGAATAAACCTTGGCAAAGTTCGGAATTCCACCCGGCGCCAGACCTTCTCTTGCCTGCTCATCGGTCAGTGAAATTTCGTCCAAATTTGGTCCCGTCGAATTTTCGACGACCTCCTTTACCGACATCGTTTGGGTATAAACCGGAGTTGGCGCAGGAGCAGATTGTGGAGTCGTGACAGGGTCTATACTCGCTTTGAACGACGAATAATCAGGTTGTTCCTCGGGAAGTTCGACGAACATTCCCATGGCCTTTTGAAAAACATTTTTGCTCATGGTTTATTTTGAATAGGTAGGCGTCGTGACAAGTTGCTCCAAAGGAGTAACTGCCTCAAGGGCTTCAGTAAGAGAGTTCGTTGTGGTGACGACTTCGTCGATATCGGCCAGCACCTGCTCCGGTGAGCGGGCGCGGATTTCGTCGTTGATCAAGCCAAAGGTATCGGTCATCAATTGCATCTGATGTCGGAGGTTGTTGAGAATTTGGACAATTCGCTCAATAAATTCTTGCCGTTTTGTTAGGATTTCAACGCGCTTATCGAGAATGGATTTTGTCGCAAAGACCTGCTCGGTCGCAGACCGAGCCTTTAGATCATCAATTTCTCGACCGTATTGGCTGAAAAGCACATCGGCGATCGTATTATTCCAATCTTCTGACGGTGCTGGTCCCTGCGTTTGAACGGAATTTTGCGCCGTGCCATAATCCGTGTTCCGCGGTGGCTTAATCTTCGAGGATGTGCGGCTCACGAGTGTGTCCAACTTTCTCCGTTCGTCCTGATTGAGGTTTTCGTATGCCTCATCGATAAGGCCGTTGAGATACTTGATGAACTGAGATTCCTTCAAAGCAAACTGAAGGTATTTCTCCATCAAGAAATCGAGCTTGCGAAGGGCCTCTCTGAACCACGTTTCTTCCGAACGCGATTGCTGACCGATCTGGTCTCGGGCCGACTGCAAGCGCGTGAATTGGTCCCTCACCGAGTTGTGAATCTGAGGAAAGACCTGACCCCGAAGCTTATCGAGGCGATCCTGTACTTCGGCATCAAATTTTGCTTTTAATCTGACTTCATACCATTTGGAGTCGGGAACGAACAGCATGTAGACCGCCTCGGCTGCGACGCAGAGTATTGCCGGGATAATCGTGCCAAATGCGATTGACGCGGCGGCGATGCTGGCCAGGCCAAGCACGTTAAAGCTCTCGGAGAACGCTGATTTATAGCGATGCCGAGAGCTTCGGTAATCTGCTTGGGATGGATCGATATTCACCTAATGAATGAATTATTCCCTCAAAGCGTCTTAAAAAGCTGTCTTACCTCGTTGACAGTTGCTTGAAATCCAGTGATTTCGCGGATATTTTCTCTCCAAGCTAGGCCTCTGGCGGCTAAATCGATCACATGTTGGATCTTTGCACCGGGAATTGGGTCGCCATGTTCATCTCGATCTCGACCTAATAGCCAAAGGCTATCACACACCGAAACTGCAGAATCGATGTCGTGAGTGACAACGACAAAGGTCTTCAATTCGTCCGTCTGCGACATCTCGCCGATGAACGCACACATTTCGCCCAAAGCGAGTGGGTCGAGGCCCGAGAACGGCTCATCCATCAAGAGGAAGTGTTCGCTGCACATAAATTGTTGAGCGATTGCCGCCCGCTGCCGCTGTCCACCGGATAGCTGTGCGGGATACTTTTCCTCGCTACCTTCGAGCCCAAATCTCGCAATAAGTTCTTTGCCTCGTTTTTCCGCTCCTCCAGCATTCATCCCAGCTTGCTTGCCGGCAACAATCAAATTCGACATGATCGTTCGATGGTTGAAAAGGGGGTAGTTTTGGGCAACAACGCCAACCATTCCAGCGTGAACCGGAACCATTTTTTCTGTAACGTAAACCGTTCCACTATCGGGCATATTCAGGCCAGAAAGAATGCGGAAGAGTTGGGTTTTACCCATTCCAGATGGCCCAAGCAGGCCAATGACCTGGCCCTGTTGCATCGAATCTCGGTGGATGTTTCTCACCTCGGCGTTGACATCGCGAAGAATCTGCTTTCCGCCCAAACTTAAGTTGACACGGTCAATCTTAAGAATTTGTTCTTTGACTTCGTATTCGTAGCTCATTTTCGCTCCAACGTCAGTACGGCGTACGGGCAAACGAGTCGTCGAATGACACCAATCAGGTAGTCTTGACAAAGTCCGATGATTAGGATAACGATTTGAATCGCAAAGACGGCTTCAATTTTCATGTGCTTTTCCTCGTTGAGGAGCATGGCTCCCACCCCGCCCGCTGACCGCACAATTCCTTCGACCAAGGTAAGCATCATCCAGCCCATGGCCGCGTTTTGGCGCATAACTTCGAAGGCTTGATCAAAGGTTCCCCGGATAACTACCTCCCACACGACCTTCCATTCTGGCATCCGAAGCGTTCTAGCATGGTCAAAATCCGCCTTCGGAATCTCGGCGACAACCGCCGCCATCGAGGTAAGCAAGAATACCGACATGCCGATAACGAGCAGCGTTAGTTTGAGTTTCTCGCCACCACCGATCAAAAGTGTGAAGACAAACGAGAAACCAACAAGGCTCAGGAATCGACCTTTTGACAAGGCATTTATGATGGGTCGGAAGAATGGGATTACAGTTAGGTAGGCAAGACCAAGACAGATCACGCCTGATATGATGAGGGCACGGATGTTGAGATCCATGCTCTTGAGCAGCTCTTGCCCAAGCCCCATGTTGTTCCAAAGGTCTGAAAATTCGTGAAGTACTTCTCCCGGTCTTGGGATCGCCTTGATCGTATTGGTTGACCAAATTAAGAGAAAGCTGAAGACCCAGAATACTGAAATGATCAGAAAGGTACTACGAGAAACCACTCGGTTTGGCAGAAAAATATCTGCCAAGCTAAGCTTTGTTCGATTGGGAGCCGGAGCCTGTTCGGCTTCGACTTCTGGTTTAGTTGCCATGGCCGGTTAGTTGGTTGACAGTATCTTGATTTCTACCCGTCGGTTTTTTGCCCGACCGGCTTCTGATGAATTTTCTGCAACCGGGTTCTTTTGCCCGTGAGCCGAAATCGAAATTCTTCCCGACGGGAATTGTTTCGGATAGTTCTTCTCAAGCCAGTTTTTGACCGCGAACGCGCGAGACTCAGACAGCTTCATGTTCGCGTTGGCGTCACCGACGTTATCCGTGTGGCCATGAATCTCGACCGATGTGCCTCCGGCGATGACGAGATCATTCACCAGCTTTTTGAGCTCACTGCTTGCACTACCCGTAAACGTTGCCCTTCCGGTTTCGAATTTAATATCCCAATTTTTACGACTTACCGGTTCCTTCTTACCAGCAGGTTCTTTCTTGGTGGTCTTGTTGGTGCTTGTGCTCGTACTTGCGACAACTGTCTCAGGGTTAACGTTCGCTTTCTTGGCCACATTTTCCAAATAGGAAGTATCTACCACCGCAGCGTACGGCGGATACTCTTTGACCAACGACGGGTATTGCTGAACAACGATGTTACCAAAGGTTTCATAAACCGCTTTGTAAACGTTCGCGGAACCAGGCACCTTTCCAAATAGTAGTAAATTATCGGCGAGGTTATTGACTGAAGAGCCACCAAGGTGAATCGTGACTCCACTCGCGTCCTTTTCGTCTGAGCCTTTGTAGTATCGCTCCCAATAACTTGGGTCGGTGTTCTTCTCTTGGTAAATCGCGTTGCTGACTTCGGCTCCTTTTCGGAGCGCTTCGGTGGACGAGCGAACGGCGTCTCCACCGTCAAAAATAGCGGCGAGCATATTCTCAACCTTGTCAGAATTGTTGCGACACCACTTGTCGATGGCAATAATCACACACGGCATTTGGGCCGAATATTCTTTTGTCGAAACGATGCTGACAACGCCGCCTTTCTTGGAAGCAATTGAAACATCGCCAGGGGTCCAGGTCACAACACCTTCAACTTTGATCTTTTTCTTCTCTCCGGTTTTCTTACCGTTTTTGACAATGTCTCGGTCCTCAGAGTATCCGCTAACGTATTTCTCGGCAGCGTCGATATAATCGCTTGCCGCAACCCAGTTCAGTGCGTCGGGGTCGTAGGTTTTTTCGTCTGGGTTATTTTTTAGGCCATTGTCACCTAGCCATTTCATCGCGATATTCCAGTCGCCATCACGTAGATAGCCGGCAACTACTCCGCCTTTTGAGGCGACTGGGTTTTGGCGCCAGGAATCTGGCCCCATGAATTTGTCTTCACCTCGCGAGAATCCACATGTGCCAATGATTTTGGCCGTGTATTCCGGTCCGATCCTAGCGAGGGACGTGTTGAGACCTTGCAAAAAGGTCGCAGCTCCATCACCCATGATGCAGACAAAATGGGAGCCTCGCGTTGGTTGAGGGGTGCCCTGGCTGAGCTGAGTTGCGAACTCGACTAGTGATTCTTGCATTTTAGAAGCATCGTCTTGACGCGATAGTTTGAGGCTAACGTTGTTCTTTGCCATCAAACTGCCAACCGTTGTTTCTGGTCCGCCATTGGCAAACATCAGTCCCATTTGAGCATTCCATGCCCAGACAAGCCCACGGATTTGGTCTCCTCCATTGGTGAATTTCCCGCTCCCTGGAAGGGTCAAATTTTTCATGGAAACTGGAACCTCGGAACCGCTGAAGACGATTGGATCAACCTTTATTGGAACGGTTGATTCCTGAATTTTGACTCCCGGAAGGAACCGATCAAATCCGCCCATTGCTCGAAAGACCCCGAAAAGCGCACCAAAAATAATGATTAGCGCTACTAACTTGCCCATTGGCTTAATTTTCACTGATATTGCCCCTACCGCTCGTTGAACCTTGTGCAGTCCAATAAGACTACTAATTTATACATCTTTTGACTCGAAAAGGGTTCAAGTTTCGCAGGGAACCAACGTTATAAAAGTAGTGAGCTAAGAAATGAACGTTCCGCAATTCGATTTTTTGTCCCATTTGTGACGGCCTTCGGTAAGAATGAACTATGAACCACTGGTTGCTGACCGCCTTCGGCTTGTTCTCCGTTACCGCCATGATGGTTTGCCACGCACTTGAAGATAGGAGCCATTGGTTCACACTAGGTTTTGCAGTGGCTTGTCTGCTCGGATCAATATATGGTTTCTTGCAGGGAGCCTGGCCGTTTGGAGTGGCTGAAGCCATTTGGAGCGTCACCGTCCTTCGAAAGTGGGTAAGGATCCGAAGAATCTTAAGTGCGATTACAAATCACACCGAAAAAACCCTCGACAACAGTGAGTTGTAAAGTATCGATAACTACCTTGTTTGGCGTGTAGAATCGTTGGATATGCTTCTTGGTTTGCTTATTTCTAGTTTGGCGTTCGCGGTAGTTCAATCGCAAGCCGA
>JAYVXG010000112.1:0-7983 GCA_043785475.1 Armatimonadota bacterium | reverse complement strand
CAGGGTCGCCGCCGCCGCTTTTCGCCGCAACCGTTATCTCACGACTGAGCTTCGTAAAGAGGTTTCCTCGAAGTGCATCCTGCTTCCCTTTTCGGATGCGGATATTTTTCCATTTGCTATGCCCGGCCATATAGAGTTATTTTGGCACACCTTGGCATAGGGGTGGCACTGATACGGATTGCGAGCCTAAGCGAGCTAAACCCTTATCAGTGTTTCTCATTGACAAAGAAACACTGATAAGCTTCGCTCGTTCCTCGCTACGCGGTATCAGTGCCATCCTTCCTCAATTCTTCAGCCAATCCGCCGTCAGCGAGAAATCTGCATGCGTCAACCCATGCCCGGTCCCAAGTTCATGCGCCGTAACCTCAGCTCGGGACAAGCGAAAAACCTCCGCCTGCTCCCGAGCCGAATTAATAGGCCCCATCTGGTCCAGCATGCCGTTGATCATTAGTATTTTTTTCCCAACCAAATCTGATGAAGCCGGTTCCTGCAGAATCTTCATCCCCCGCCACATAATCAGCGTGCTCAGGACCTCAGGGTGAAATGTCATCAGCGCCGCCCCCATGTTTGCGCCGTTGGAATATCCCAACGCAACCAAATTGGCTGTCCCTTTCTCGTGTAAGAAGGACGCCAAGTCATCCGCCTGCAACTTCATGTCGAGTTCGTCAAATACCCCTTCGGCAAACCGTCGAAACCATCGGCTGGCCCCTTGCTCGCTCACGTTCCCTCTCGGACTAAGGATCGCAGCACCGGGCAGGAGATCTTTGCCAATCTTAACTAGATCATGCTCCGTCCCTCCCGTGCCATGAAGGAGCAGAAGCGTTCTCGTTTCTTCGGGGTCGGTTCCCGGTTCGGAGACAAATTGAAAACTCATGGGATTTGCTAACTAGTTTATGTGATTGGCCAACAATTGTTGCAAACTGGATTTGCAAATGGATTTTTCCGGTTTAAGCGCTATCCTCCGATCAGACCAGATTCTATCTGGTGCAGCGGCTTCGCGTGGATATGACTGTGATGCCTACACCGTCGATCGTTCGAAACCGAGCGTGATAGTCCTTCCGGAAAGTACTTTGGAGGTTGCCGGGGTCGTTCGCTGGTGCGTGGCTCATTCGGTTCCCTTTACATCTCGCGGGGCGGGGACGGGCCTGAGTGGTGGTGCGATGCCCGCTCTGGGCGGGGTCGTCATATCGACGAAGCGGATGAACCACATCCTGACGATTGATCTCGAGAATCGGTGCATGCTAGCTCAGACGGGCATCGCCAATCGTCGGCTATCGGATGCGGTTAAGGCCGACGGTTTGCATTTTGCGCCGGACCCATCGTCGCAATCGGTTTCGACCCTCGGTGGAAACATCGGTGAGAACGCGGGCGGTCCGCATACGCTGAAGTATGGCGTCACGGTTCAGCACATCCTTGGAGTCACGATGGTTGACCCGAACGGTGACATTTTGACGATCGGCGGAAAGCTGGGCTGCGGACCAGGATATGATTTCCTTGGTCTCATTTGCGGGTCGGAAGGAACACTTGGCGTCGTGACCGAAGCGTGGGTGAAATTGACTCCGCTACCGAAGGCGGTTACGACGGCATTAGTAGCTTTTCCTACTATTCGATCTGCGACCGAAACCGTAGCGGGAATCATTGCCACGGGCACGATTCCGGCCGCGCTAGAAATGATGGATCGAGGCATTATGAACGCGGTTGCTTTGGCGTTCAAATTGTCCTTCCCACCTGACGCTCAAGCGTTGCTATTGGTGGAGTGTGATGGAGACGATGCCGACATCGTGGCGATGGAAATGGAGTCGGTTCGTGCGGTTTGTGAAGCCAATGGGTGCCTGGAGATAAATATCGCATCGGACGAAAAAGAACGAGCGAACTTGTGGATGGTTCGGAAGAAAGGCATCGGTGCGATGGGGCGCATCGCGCCGTCGATTGTTACTCACGATGGGGTGATTCCTCGGTCGAAATTGCCGGAGATGCTTGATTTCGTTTACGAAGTAGCAGAAGCTCATAAGATTGGCGTCGCGAACATTTTTCATGCCGGTGACGGCAACCTGCATCCGTGCTTCTATTTCGACGATAGGGACCCGCTTCAGGTCGAGCGAGTGATCGAAGCCGGCGAGATCATCATCAAGAAATGCATCGAGTTGGGCGGATCGGTTTCGGGCGAGCATGGAATCGGGGTCGAGAAGATGGATTTGATGCCGCTGATGTTCTCCCCAGCTGACCTTGAGGCGCAAGCAATGTGCAAACGAATCTTCAATGACGGAATGCTTTGCAATCCGTGCAAGGTTCTTCCGAATCAACGAGGCTGCGCCGAACACAAGATGCGCTGGCGAGGGGTGGCGACGTGAATTTCGAATTCGTTCGGGGATGCTCTACTGAGGATATCCGGAGTGCAGTAAGAGATTTCAAAATCCTGCTAGTCAACTCGTCAGCAACCAAATGGAGCATGCCAGGCTTGTCAAAGGATATCGCGGACTATGGTTCTGCAAAGAACATCCTTGAGGATCTGGTTCCTTACTATATTGAAGACGAACGACAGAAAAGCGCAAAACAATACTATGAGGCGAAGCTCACCGAGTTCGAAGCAAAATATCCGGAACTGGCCACGAGCGATTGCAGGATTGGCATCCTCAATTCTCGCCCCAATAGTGCAATCCATGGATTTTCACCTGCCGATCAAACAATCACAGTGGGTGGCGGGATTTCCATTAGCAAACTCAACCGATTTTTGTCGGAAAGTGGGCAGTGCCTGCCACTCTACGAATGGCTTCCTTCGAAATGGCGAGAATCCAATCTGATTTCGCCAATAAACACTAGTGGCTCCATCGACAAGTTAATTAACTTGAATTTGCCGCACATTTTGGAGAATCAGTGCGGCTCATGGAGAGATTGGGTTCTGGGAATGAAAGTTGTGCTTTCATCTGGGGAAATCGTCTCCATCGGAAGCAAGGTGGTCAAGAATGTTGCAGGCTTTGATCTTCACAAACTCATCATCGGATCTTATGGGAGTCTTGCCGTAATTGCGGAGGTCACCATACGGACTTTTCCGGTCCAAAATTTGCCCAAGCCAAAAGTTCAAGAATTCGACCGATTTGAAAACACTACTGGCCAACGACGCGAAATGTACACATGGATTCAACGAGTACAACTTTCCGATATAGAAAAGGCTATATCGGCGACTAAACCTTACGTAAGGGAGGTGGACTTGAATACTGGTACTCTCTGGGGACTCGCTCCAATTGAAGTCGATGTTCCGAAGCTCCCTGGATCATGGATGAGAAGGAACCGATCTGGCGAGAAAAACATTCAACTTGACAATAAGACTCAAATCGCCTTAATGAAGCGCACCAAAGAGATCTTTGACCCGGCCAATAAGCTTAATCCAGGAGTGTTTGGATTCATCTGATGCATGACCTCGACGAGCTCTTAACCCATTGCATTCGATGCGGATTTTGCCTCGAAGACTGTCCGACGTTTGTGGTGACCGGCAACGAGTTGGAGTCTCCGCGCGGTCGAATCTACCTCGTGCGCAGCGCCCTCGAAGGGAAGCTCAACTGGCAGGAAGACGTAAAGCCGCACATGGACTTATGCCTTGGATGTAGAGCCTGCGAGACGGCTTGCCCGAGTGCGGTCGAGTACGGCGCGATCTTCGAAATGGCACGAGATATTATCGAGACCGAGAGTCCGACGGTTTCGAAAAAGGCATTGCTCGCCGGAACGACGAACCCAGCGGTATTCAAGCTTCAGCTCAGCGCGGGCAAGTTGATGGGTGGGCGGGTACCGAAGTTCGTCTCGAAGATGCTCTCAGGAACCTCGTCGCAAGCCGATCTTCCGAAGCCGCAAGCGGCGGGAAACTTTCCTCATCTTCATACTGATGTCGCAGTCAAGGGCGAAGTGTTTATGCTCACTGGCTGCGCGATGCAGGTTCTTTATCCTCGAGTTCATGAGTGCACGATTCGATTGTTGCGGCGACTCGGATACGTGGTTCGGGAGGTCGAGCAAGCCTGCTGTGGGTCGCTTCATATCCACAACGGTTACCTGCAAATTGCCGCCGAAAAGGCGACGGCTTTGGCAAAGGCGTTCGAGGGTCCGATTCCGATTGTGGTGAACTCGGCGGGATGCGGAAGCACGATGAAGGAGTATGCCAACCTCATCGGCGATGTAGCGATTCCCTTTGCCAAACGGGTGGTTGACATCTCGGAATTCTTTGTCGCCAACGGGCTTCTCGACCTTTTGAAGGCTGCTCCGGGTTTAGGTGGGAAGCGAGTCACCTATCACGACGCCTGCCACCTTTCGCATAGTCAGAAGATCACTTCGCAGCCTCGACAATTGATTCAGGCGATTCCGAATTCTCAGTACGTCGAGTTGCCGGAGTCGTTGATGTGTTGCGGCAGCGCGGGGGTTTATAACGTTTTGCAGCCGGATATGGCGCGGAGATTGTTGGATCGGAAGGTGGGTCATATTCAGGAGACAGGTGCGGAGATTGTGGCGACCGGGAATCCTGGGTGCCACGCGTGGATCGCACAGGGGTGCCGCGAGCAGCGGTCGGCTCGGGTGATGCACACGGCGGAGCTTTTGGAAGCCGCGTTTATTGGTTTGGATGCGTTTCGGGACTAGCAAAGAATTGCTCCCCCATCATCTCGGCTACGGTCCCTGATATGCCACGCCCTCGGCAAGCGAGGGGGATAAAGATTTGTTTCTTCAACTTCAAGCGAATAAGTTGGCCTAATCAGTCTCCTTGGCTTGCCGAGGGAGACGGTGAGATGGGGCCTAGGTCGAACCGCTAGGAGCAATTCCCTGCTACTCGATAGTCATCCTGTCTCAATCTTAATCTGCAGACTGTCGACTGACTTAATAGTGCCAATCGACGTTGCCCGCTTCTCGAGCATGCTTCTCAATGAACTCTCGACGAGGTTCGACTTTGTCGCCCATCAGTCGCGAGAACATCATTTCGACTTCGGCTTCATACTCCGGGTTAAAGTTCACACGAACCAGGCGTCGCTTATCGACTGCCATTGTCGTTTCTTCCAGGTCCTCGGCGTTCATTTCGCCCAGTCCCTTAAATCGCGTAACCGAGTAGTTCTTCTTTTTGAGGCCACGAATAATCTCATCTCGTTCACCTTCGGTCATCGCATAATACCGCTCGTTAGCACCCGCCTTCACAACGAAGAGCGGTGGCTGGGCGAGATAGACATACCCTTCCGTAACCAGCGGCTTCATATAACGATAGAAGAACGTCAAAAGTAGGGTTCGGATGTGCTCACCGTCGACATCGGCGTCGGTCATGATAACGACCTTATGATAACGAAGCTTTGAAAGGTCAAATTCGATTTCTCGCTCTTTCGAGTCCTTTTCCCGCTTCTTAGGAGCTTGCTCGCCATTAAATTCAAGGTCAGGCTGGTCATCCAGAATCTGCTTTTTGCCAAGCGTGAGGTCGATTCCCGCCCCAAGCGCGGAGATGATCGCTTTGATTTCAACGTTATCGAGTGCCTTATCAATTCGGGCTCGCTCGACGTTCAGAATCTTTCCTCGCAGGGGAAGGATCGCTTGCGTCATTCGGTCTCTAGCGCCCTTTGCTGAGCCGCCAGCCGAGTCGCCCTCAACCAAGAAAATTTCGCACTTCGAAGCATCCTTCGACATGCAGTCCGTAAGCTTTCCGGGCAAACCAAAGCTGTCCATCGACGAGCTTCTCCGAACGCTTTCCATCGCCTTCCGGGCCGCTTCCCGAGCGCGCTGGGCAATGATGCCTTTCTCAACGATTTTTCGCGCAACGTTCGGGTTCTCTTCAAAGAACGTCATCAAGCCGTCGCCAACCAGTGAGTTTGTGAGACCTTGAACTTCGGGGGTAACCAGCTTAACCTTGTCTTGAGAATTGTACGAAGGATCGCCAATTCGAAGCGAAATAACCGTCGTCAATCCATCGGTTACGTCGTCGCCCTGCAGGTTCGTATCCTTCTCTTTTAAGAAGTTCATCTTTCGCGCATAAGCATTGATTGTTCGAGTCAAAGCCGTCGAAAATCCCGAAACGTGGGTTCCGCCGTCTGGGTTGTGGATGTTATTGGTAAACGCTAAGATCGTGAGGTTATAACCGTCATGATACTGAAGGGCAACTTCGATTTCGCTTGACTCTCGGATACGTCGGAAGTGGATAACTCCGTGAATGGTTTCTTTGCCCTCGTTAATATCTTCGACAAGCTGAGGGATACCTCGTTGGAAGTAAAACGTTTCGCTGTTCTCAGGGTCCATCTCGTTGATAAACTCGAAGGTGACCTTAGGGTTGAGGTAGGCCAGCTCTTTCATTCGGCTCTTAACGATGTGCGAGTCGTGAATGACTTCGGTGAGAACTGTCGGGTCTGGCATCCATCGCTGAGCAGTGCCCGTAGACCCGTCAGGCACAACGCCAATTTCCTTCACTTCGCCTTGGGGAATACCTTTCTCGTAGCGCTGGCGATAACTCTTACCGTTTCGTTTAACCGTAGTTTCCATCCAAGTGGAAAGCGCGTTAGTACACGAGACGCCAACGCCGTGCAAACCACCGGACGTTTTATAGCCGCTGCCTTCGCCGCCAAATTTTCCACCGGCGTGGAGAACAGTCATAACTACTTGAAGGGCGGAGACGCCCATCTTGGCGTGCATGTCGACCGGGATTCCTCGACCGTTGTCCTCGACTCCGGCTGAGCCGTCGGAGAACAAAGTTACCGTGATGTGGTCGCAGTGTCCAGCTAACGCTTCGTCGACCGAGTTGTCGATGACTTCACGGAAAAGCTGGTGCAGTCCGCGCTTGCCGTTGTCGCCAACGTACATGCCAGGTCGCTTTCGAACCGCCTCAAGTCCTTCGAGAACTTGAATCTGAGCGGCGTCGTAATCGCCCTCGATTCGTTGGGCTAATTCGTTAATTGTGGCGTCTTGATCTTCACTCGACAAATGGTCGGGATTATCGTCATTAAAAAGGTCGTTGTCTGGCATGAGAAAAATCGCTACTTTGAACCTGGATTGTACCTGAACGATGGCTCGGAATAATGGTTTTTTGCCGGCCTCGAAAGTAGAATGAAGTTGTGGGTCTGTACGAATCAATAATCCGGCCATTGGCATTCCGTATCGATCCGGAGAAAGTCCATGAAATTGCGATGCGAAACATCGCCAAAGGCGTTATTTCTGGGACTGAAACCCCACTCGAATATGACCCTGTCGAGCTCTTTGGCGTTAAGTTTCCCAATCGTCTGGGCCTCGCAGCAGGATTTGACAAAAACGCCCATGCGGTAAACACCTGGCATCGATTTGGATTCGGATTTGTCGAAATTGGAACCATCACGTGGCACGCCCAGCCCGGCAACGACCGACCAAGACTCTTCCGGCTTCCCGAGGACAAGGCGCTCATTAATCGGATGGGATTCAACAACGATGGAGCTTTAGCGGTCGCGGAAAGATTGTCGAAGTCCTCACCCAAGATTCCAATTGGCGTGAATTTAGGGAAGTCAAAAATCACCCCGCTCGAAGAGGCTCACGAAGACTATCGGAAGAGCTTTGAAGTGTTGCAATCCCTCGGTGACTATTTTGTCGTCAACGTCTCGAGCCCCAACACACCCGGTTTAAGAAGCCTTCAAGACCGAGAACCTCTCATTCGGATTTTCGACGCGCTACGAACCGTGAACGGCTCGAAACCGATGTTTGTCAAGGTCGCTCCGGACCTTACCGAAGATGCCCTTTCCGAAATCCTCCAGGTTGCAATAGAGCTGCACCTCACCGGAATAATTGCCACCAACACAACGATCTCCCGAGAGGACCTTGCGACCAAGGATGAAAAATTAAAGAATCAAATGGGTGGACTTTCGGGCAAGCCGGTCTTTAAAATGTCGAACGACGCTCTCGAATTTCTCGCCAGGCATAAGCCAAAAGAGATGATTTTGCACGGCGTTGGCGTCTCGTGTACTAACGCGCTTTCCACTTGGATGGAAACTACGGTTAAACGAAACGGTAAGA
>JAYVXG010000111.1:0-7999 GCA_043785475.1 Armatimonadota bacterium | reverse complement strand
CCGAGTCCCGAGCAAAAACGTACTGATAGTGATACTTCTTGGCCTTTAGTACCGCTGCCGTCCGATTGTTGGCCAAAACCCAGTTGTGATAAGTCGATTCCGGATCGTTATAGCGAAGATCTTGCTCGCCGACGTGCATCCAAATTCGGAGCGGCTTGTTTTTAGCTTGGGCGATAAGATGATCGTGATACTCCCACGCACCGTGAGGAGTTTCGGGGTTAACCGGAGATTGCTGATCGACAAACGTACCAGAATAAGACAAAACCCGGTGATAGAGATCGGGGTGATACCACGTCATCGAAAGAGCGCATGCCCCACCAGAGCTTCCACCCATCGTCATTCGTCCATTCGGGTCTTTGGTCAGGTCAACCTTGTAGTCTTTGCTAACTCGAGGCAAAACTTCGGTTTCGATAAACTCGGCGTACTTACCCGACATCGTGTCGTATTCAAGCCCGCGCTCGCTTCCCTTCGAATCACCTCCGCCGGAGTTGATCATGATCGCAACCATCGCAGGCACCCGCTTGTCAAAAATCATATTGTCGAGGATCGTTGGGACGATACCGTTCCCCATACTATCTTGAGAAACGAAAAACGGAGCCTTGGTGCCGGGCCTGTACTGGCTTGGCACGTAAACCGTCACGTTCCGAGTGTAAGGAACCACGGTTCCCGGCGCACTCTTGGCAATGCCTGGATAGGTCTTACTATCGTGCGAATCCATTGTGAAATGGTAAACCATCCCTTTCGGAACCTCGGGTCTGACCGTCAACTCCGGTGCATCCTTGTACGGAGCAAGCAGCAAGTAGTCGCCTTCATTTGCCTTCGGCGTGTAAGGTTTAAATTTCGTGAAGTCGATCGGCGGAGCTTGGATTTTAGCGGCCAATACAACTGATCCACAAACGAGACCCAATAGTGACGAACCAACCAAAAAGTGCTTGTTCATTTTGATGTTCTAACTATACTGAACATTCAAAACTTGAGGGTGGTTTCTAAGGCGATTAAGGAATACTTTCTTGCTTTCCAAGGAACTTTGGCGAAGTGTGCAAGATGTCCTGATCAAGGACCGCTCCTCCACGAGCAATAATTTCTCGAAATTCAACTGATCGAGTCGTTGGGTTCTCCGCTACTTTCGACGGAAAACCATCTGCCTTAATTCCGGCGCCTTCGGCAAAATAGAGCGATCTCGCCATGTGAAAATCGTCAGTGATAATGGTTGCTTCGGTTAAACCAAATACTTTGTGAGCACGGACCATCGTATCCAACGTATGAAAACCCGCAAAATCCTTCTTTATGTGCTCAGCCGCAACGCCCTTTGCGATTAGGGCAGCTTCCATCGCGGTTGGCTCGTCGTATCCCTTTGAGCCGTTATCGCCGCTCACTAGGAGTCGATCAACCTTATGCCCCCTGTATAGCCGTACTGCGGCACTGATGCGACCAAGAAAGAATGAGTTTCGATGCGCGCCGCTGTTGGGAGCACATCCCAATACGATTCCGACGCGGTGGTGAGGAAGTGCCGCTATGTTTTCGTAAATTTTTGCGTGTCCAGCCGAAAGAACGCGACCGTTGGCAAAAGCAATGAAACCTGGGATGCCAAGCATGACGAACGAAGCCGTCACGATGAAGTTTTTTACACGTTTCTTTGGCTGGACCAATGTCTCTCTTTTACGATTCATTGACACCATCAACGAAAAAGTCCGACCCGAAGTTTCCCTCAACTCGGACGTTTTGTAACTAGCGAGTAATGACGGCCATCTGCAATGCACCCGTCGGAGTCACAAGGGCCGGATTCTCTGGCGAAAGAGTTCCATTGAGTCCTATCAAAAATTCCGATATTGTATGATCGTTTTGGTTTGCAACGAACAAGTAGTGGCCTGCTGGCTCGGCAATGATCCAACTCGGGGCATTTCCGGCGGCAACCGAATTTGGAGTGAGGTGTGACAAAGTTCCGTTAGTTGCGATGCTGAACTGGTCAACTGGACTGCCAGGGTTTCCTCCGTTGAATAAGCCTAAGTAACCAAACTTTCCGTCTGGGCTTACCGCAAAGCCGTCAGCTGCTCCAGTTGGTCCAACAATTGAACCAGGAACCGTTGCGGGCGAGAGTGGAGTAAGGGCTCCATCCAGTCCAACTGAGAACTGGGCGACCCCGTCGGCCGAAAGCGGAACATAAAGGTATCTTCCATCTGGTGAAAATGACATGTCACCATTCGCAAGTGGAGCGCTATAATCGGGAATTGCAAGCGGGGTTAATTGGCCATTGATTCCAATTGAGAAAGCATTGATTTTGCTTGAAGAGTAGCTTGTCTCGTACAAGAATTTGCCGTTTGGCGAGATGATCAGTCCATTTCCGTCTGCAGGAACGGCGACTGAGGCCGGAACCAGGGCGGATAAAGTCCCGGTGGTTCCCACCGAGAATTGAGTGATCGTGTTATCCGTCTTATTCAGACAGTAAACAAACTTGGTGTTAGGCGTGACCTCGACGGCAACAGGGGCGGCTCCGGTGGTCACAAATGCTGGGGTCAGCGAAATAAGAGCGCCAGAGGTGCTGATCGAGTATTGTGAAATCGTGCCTTCCGTTTTGTTCGCGGCGTAAGAATACTTGGCGTCTTTGCTAGCGGTCACCCAAACTGGATGAGTGGTAACAAGGGGAATGGTTGTTACTTTGGTAACGACTTCCGCTGGAGTCAGCGGTGCAAGTTGACCGGAGTTGTTTACGGCGAATTGGGCAATACTTCCGCCGGTCGCAACGTACACAAATTCGGCGGCAAATGGTCCGCCAATCGTTTTGCCAGCGCAACCTGATGTTAGTCCGATCCCGATAGCAAGCCCGGTGAATACGATCGATGGTGAAACCCTTGAAAATCTAAGCATGAACTCCCTGAAAACCCCTGTAGTTTGAATACGAGTATACATTCCAACGATTGACCGCCCTCGTAGTTTTGCAAGGAATGCCAAGAAGTTAAATGTTCCGACTCATTGGCCGAATATGGGTCATGGTTGAGAACCGCGAGAAATATATTGCGTAGTAAGGTTTTATGAAGCGTAACGCAACCGCCGTTTGGAACGGCTCTGGCAAAGAAGGCACCGGTCACCTGACCACTCAAAGCACTGTATTGAACGAAACTCAATATTCGTTTAACTCTCGATTTGAAGAAGGGGTCGGGACGAATCCAGAAGAGCTAATCGCCGCGGCCCACGCTGGCTGCTTTACCATGAAGCTCAGCTTTGTGTTGAATGAGGCAGGCTATACACCTGATTCGCTCGAAACAACTTGCACAATCACATTCGAGGGCGGCGTTTTGACCGCGTCTCACCTTGCGGTGATCGGTAAGGTTCCTGGAGTAAGCAAAGAAGTTTGGGAAGCAAGCGTCACCGACGCAGAAAATAATTGCCCAATTAGCCAAGTGCTCAAGTGCGCCATTAGCTCAGAAGCAACGCTTAACAGCTAGAATCTGGTTTTAAGGAGATTCGGTTATCCGGGTCTCCTCGAAGAAAATATCCATAGGCTTCCATTTTTTTCATCTCTTTTTTTTTGGAAGGTTTTCTGAGTTGAGAATTCTCGCGCGTGACGTATAACGCTGGTATCTCCAAGCATCTTCGATGCAGACGTCGAATACCTCTTTCTTCGTCTAAGCACTTCGGCGGACAGGAGTGCCACACCGAATTCTGGACCTCTTGAGGAGTACCCTGAGCACGCAAGGGCTAGCCGTCACGCCTCTGCTGCAGAGTTTCTGCAGAGTGAAAATATTTTATCCACGTAGTCCACTGACTACTCCCCGCGTCACTCCGTTCGACGCAAATGTCGGAGCCAGGGCCACAAATTTTTGTCCGGCTCACCACGTGACTCCTCATTGAGAGAAGTTCTCTGAGTCAACTTTCAAAAATCATGTGAGAAATGAAAGCCCACCGTTGTTTTCTTCGAAGTTTAACTTCCATTTGAACCTAAGCTCGCCCTTGGTTTCTCAACTGATTACTTGATTAGATCCTTAACAACGTTACCAAAGACGTCGGTCAACCGGAAGTCTCGACCCTGGTATCGATACGTCAATCGGGTGTGATCGATGCCGAGTTGATGGAGCAAGGTTGCGTGCAGGTCATGGATACTGACCGGGTTTTCGACGATGTTGTAGCCGTAATCGTCGGTCTTACCGTAGCCGATTCCGCCCTTGAAGCCGCCACCAGCCATGAACATGGTAAAGCATCTTGGGTGGTGGTCTCGCCCGTAATCAGTTGCGGATAAATCGCCTTGGGAGTAAACCGTTCGACCAAATT
The DNA here is from genome assembly GCA_043785475.1 of Armatimonadota bacterium. Taxonomy (GTDB): domain Bacteria; phylum Armatimonadota; class Fimbriimonadia; order Fimbriimonadales; family Fimbriimonadaceae; genus Fimbriimonas. Next base: position 3,733 of record JAYVXG010000111.1, on the reverse strand, counting down.
CGCCGCCCCAAATGACCAACGTATCGTCGAGCATGCCTCGTTGCTTAAGGTCTTTGATCAGCGCTGAAGTTGGCTGGTCAGAGTCGTAGGTTTGGCCGGCAATCGCCTTCGGCAGATTAAAATGCTGGTCCCAACCCATGTGGAAAAGCTGCACAAAGCGAACACCGCGCTCGGCGAGCCGTCGTGCTAAAAGGCAGTTGTAGGCGTAGCTTCCGGGCTTCTTGACTTCGGGCCCATACATCTCAATAACGCTGGAAGGCTCTTTTGAAATGTCGGTGAGCTCAGGGACGCTCGTTTGCATTCGAAACGCCAATTCGTACTGAGAAATTCGGGTTGCGATCTCTGGATCGCCCATGGCATCGAGGCGAATCTTGTTTAGTCCGCCAATTTCGTCAAGCATTTCCCTTCGAGTTTCGCGGTCAACTCCGTCTGGATCGGAGAGATACAAAACTGGGTCACCAGAGTTACGGAACTTGACTCCCTGGTGGGTCGTGGGCAGGAATCCGGAGCCCCAAAGGCGGTCGTAAAGGGGCTGATCATCCTTACGTCCGGTTCCAACTGAGGTTAAAACAACGTAAGAGGGCAGGTCCTTGTTTTCGGTGCCGAGGCCGTACGCCAGCCACGAGCCCATGCTGGGGCGACCGGCAAGTTGCGATCCGGTTTGGAGAAAGGTAATCGCCGGGTCATGATTGATCGCCTCTGTTTGCATCGAATAGATGAAGCACAATTCATCGGCAATATCGCCAAGGTGCGGCCACAATTCACTCAGCCAAAGGCCACCCTTTCCATGCTGGGCAAACTTAAAGATCGAGGGAGCAACGGGGAATTTTTTTTGCCCGCTAGTCATGCCCGTCAACCGCTGACCGTTTCGAATCGAATCGGGTAGTTCTTCGCCACGTTTTGCCGCAAGGGCAGGTTTGTAGTCGAAAAGGTCAAGCTGGCTTGGCGCCCCGGACTGGTGCAGGTAAATAACGCGGTTTGCTTTAGGCTTAAAGTGCGGAAGCGTGGGCATGCCGCCGACTCGTTTGTGCTGAGGGTTTTCCGACCCAAATGCTTCGGTTCCGAGGAGCGAAAACAGCGCAGCCATTCCCATTCCGCCGCTAAGCTTGAGAAAAGTGCGACGATTAATTTCGTCTTGAATTGAAAGAATTGGGTCCATTTATTCCTTTGTAATGGTTTCGTCAAGGTTGAGAATTGTGCTGGCGATGAGGGTGTAGCTGGCCAGGGTCGCCGAATCGATGGTGGTAGGATTCTTGAGGTCGCCTTCACCGATGAGCTTGATTGCATCGGCTTTATGCGCCTGATAATGCGCCAGTCGTCGAGCAAGGCCCGAAGTGAGAATTTGAGACTCATGAGCCGACGGATCACGGGCCAGGACCACCCGGAAGGCATATTTTAGTCGCGATTCGGTACTGGCTCCACCTTCAGTCAGCATTCTCAGTCCTAAAGCTCGAGCCGCTTCAATATAGGTGACGTCGTTGAGCATATTCAGTGCTTGGAGCGGCGTGTCGGTTCTAGCGCGTCTTACTCGGCAGGTCTCACGGGTTGACATGTCGAATAGCGTCATGTTTGGTGGCGCTGCCGTGCGTTTCCAGATAGTGTAAAGGCTTCGACGATGGAGATTTTCATCCATGTCGTGCTTGTAGTTTCTCAAATTTCCGTAGACGTTCATTTCGTCCCAAACACCATTTGGCTGGTAGGGACGAACGGAGGGACCGCCGATTTTCTCGGTGAGGAGGTTGCCGAAGAACATGGCTTGGTCGCGCAAGACTTCTGCTGTCAGACGGAATCTCGGACCACGAGCAAGGAGCCGATTCAGGGGATCTAGCTTCACAAGTTCGGGAGTCACTTTCGACGATTGTCGATAGGTTGCACTGAGAACCATTTCCTTCCAAAGTGCCTTTTGATTCCACTTTAATCGAATCAGCTCGGTTGAGAGCCAATCGAGGAGTTCAGGGTGGGACGGAAAGGAGGCCCGAGTTCCAAAGTCCTCGCTCGTCTCAACAATTCCGGTTCCAAAAAGCCTTTCCCACATCCGATTGGTGGTTACCCGGCCAGTCAACGGGTTGGTTGGGTCCACTAACCATTTAGCAAATCCCAGTCGATTGTTGGGAGCACCCGGCGGCAACGGTGGCAAGAACTTTGGTACCGACATTTTGACGTCTTCACCGCGATGATCGTACTGGCCGCGAACCAAAACGTAGGCTTGGCGCGGTTTTGCCATTTCCTCCATAACCATGACCGTTGAGATCATGCTATCAAGCTGGTCACGCTTACTTTGCGTTGCGATTCGCTCATCGTCCATGGCGCGAAATTCTTTGTCGTGATCGCGCGACCATAGGTTGACGAGAAGCTCGTTTTGGGCTTTGGTCCGCTTGTCTGGACTCGTCGAAAGAATTCCGACCGCTGCGTTTATATTGCCAAGGTGCTCAACTTCTTCTCGCTTGAGGGCCCGGTTGTAGAAGGCGACGTCTTCTACTTGACCGTGGAAATAATCTCCGCCCGATCTTCGGCCAACTTTGCAGGAAACTTTCGTTCTTGTTGATCCCGACAGGGCATCGGCCTCAGTATCGGAGCCCGCGTCGACGCCATTTACATAGATATGTGCTCCACTCGCCTTCATAGAGCCATCGTAGGTCACCGTGACGTAGCTCCAGACCTTGTTGGGCATAACCGCCCTTGACGTTATTTTCATGGCGTTGGTGGGCCAACTGCTGATGAGGTGAAACGCCGGGCGACCACCGACCATAAACAGGTCCCAACCTTGATACATTTCTGGTTTGTCCATCTTCGAAAGCGGCGATCCATTTCCGTCTTCAGAGTTCACCCAAAGTGAATACGAAAACGGCTGCTTGGAATCAAAGTCACCGATTTGACCGAGGTCTACGAATCCTTTTTCGCTCACGACTACCGATCCGCCGAAGCGTCCCGGACCTTCTCCAATATCTCCGACCACAGTTGGAACGGTCGCGCTTCCACTGACTACCGACGGCTGTTTACCCAGCTTGAATTCTGCCATCCGGCCTTCGAGAACGGGCAATGCCTTGGGGTCCACTTTCCAATTTGCGGCATTGGCGGCGTTCTTGGTCAAAATTGCCGATTGTCTTGCCTTTAATGTTGCGATGTGAGCATCGTAACTGGTCATCATTGCCAACTGGGCAGGATTTGGTGCTTTAATTACGGGAGGATGATTGACCGGTCGTTCGTCCCCTGACCCAGTCTCTGGCACATTATTGAAGTAGGCGTAAAGGCTGTAGAATTCTTTTTGGCTCAGTGGGTCATACTTATGATCGTGACATCGAGCGCAGCCAGCCGTTAGGCCGAGCCAAGTATCGGATGTGGTTTCGACTCGGTCGATGACGTTTTCGGTGCGCCACTCTTCGGCGATGACTCCACCTTCGGTGTTGATTCGATGGTTGCGGTTAAAGCCAGTAGCGATTTTGTCGTCGAGGGTGGCATTTGGCAACAGGTCCCCGGCGATTTGCTTGATCGTGAACTGGTCGTAGGGCATACCGCTGTTGAAAGAGTCGATGACCCAATCTCGCCAACGCCACTGAAACCGCTCCCAGTCGGCCTGGTAACCGTTGCTGTCGGCGTAGCGGGCGTAGTCCAGCCAATCCATTGCCATTCTTTCGCCATATCGTTTCGAGGCAAGCAAGCGGTCGACAACTTTTTCGTAGGCATTTGGGGATGTATCGGTCAAGAAGTCGCTGACTTCCTTTGGCGTTGGTGG
>JAYVXG010000110.1:0-8007 GCA_043785475.1 Armatimonadota bacterium | reverse complement strand
CGTCCCTTCAATGTGTCGGATGGAGCAAAGCCCACTGATGACAGCTTTTGGTCGGAGCTTTCGGCATGAAATCGGGGTACACGAGTGAGCAGGAAGTGAAATAACTTCCCCGCTCTCTGATTTCCAGGCTCTAAGAAAGAGATCACCGGCACGGAGGCCCGCTGTAACTGGATCCATCGTTGGTGCAGAATCACCCGGGGTCAAGGATATTTTCACCTCCTTTTCTGAATTGTTGATGAGCAACGTCCGCACCACCATCATGCGCGATGTGTCGTTAATATGATGGTAGAGGAACCGTGCCGATCGGTCTGGGTCTAGTTCAGCGGCAAAAAGATTTGCCTTCTTCGTAATCCGCTCGGGATCATTGCAATACCAAAGAACATCCTCATCGCGAGGCATCAATCCTATGTTATTAACGCGAACAGTTATCGTCCCCGACTTTGGTATCGTTCCCGGGGCCGAGATGAAAACTTTAACCGGTACGCCAACGGATATTCCTGGTCCTAGACTTGAAACTTTAGAAAATTTCAGCGACATTTTAGCAAGCGGCGCAAAGTGCAATTGGCGCTTCAAGGAACTTTCAATCGAGCCTTGAATCGTCCCTGATGTCGAGGGTTTCCCGCTGACTGTAGCGGTAATCAAACCTGGAATTACTGCCGCGTACGGCTTCACGGAGAAATCAATCTTCTTATTCGTTGATTTTCCATGGATTGTAATAAATCCGGCCCCGGGCCGCAAACCGATTGCGATCATGGCTGACCCAGACTTCTTAACCGCCAAAATCAGCGGATCGGAAGATGTCACGGTTGTGGTGGCTAACCCATCGGGTATTTCGATGGAGCTCGAATCTCCGACTCCCAAATGAATTGTTTCCGAACGAGCCAGTACGGTTGTTGCTAGAAGCATCGCTCCGGTTGCTAAACTGACTACCTTTCGTAAAAAAGTCATGACGACAAAAACCTTCATAAGGTACCCCTCATTGTTTTGAGCAAGCTGCTCATCCGCATTTCGATTATTGCCATTTAGCTAAGTTCAGTTCGGCTGGAATAGAGAGGTCCTTGTGTTTCGGAACAACACGAATGGTGTACCCCTGGTGCCCAGGATGAGTGCATTCTATGTTGCCTTGAAAGACCGCATTCGAGTCTTCGTACGCCTTGAACTCTAGGTCCACGGGGTGGGTGTCGATCAGTTCGCGGTTCATTCCGACCTTGCCGGTAACTGCCTGAACCCGGACATCATCGGGAGACAGAGACCCCAACTGTACATGAGTCGTAATCTCTAGCGGACTTCCTAGTAGGTTTGAAGTCCCCGCATTGTCGCTTACTCCGTAAATATGAACCTGTGACCAACCATGTTGAACGCGTGTTCGCCACTCTAACCCAGCTTTTGCCCTTGCGGAACCATTCGCGCTCATTTCCAAGAATTTGTTGGAAGCAGGAACATAAAACTTCCGGGTGTACTCCTGAACCATTCGGTCCGTGCTAAAGAATGGCCCAAGTTGCTTCAAACTTTCGCGAATCATCGTTAACCATCCAAGCGGCATTCCCTGCTCGACACGGTGGTAGAAGATGGGCGACAATTGATTCTCAAGAACGTCGTAGAGCGAGTGCGAGTCGAGCCAATCTTGATGCCCCGATTCTAGCCCTTCCGACCGATCTCCGATCACAAACCCTAGCGAAGGTTGATAGCCCTCGTCCCACCAACCGTCAAGGATTGAACAGTTCAAACCACCGTTGGGAACAACTTTCATTCCGCTCGTTCCCGATGCTTCGTAGGGCCGGCGAGGATTATTGAGCCAGACGTCAACGCCTTGTACCAGCATCCTAGCAACTCCCATGTCGTAATCCTCAAGGAACACCATGCGAGACCGTGCTCCGCCTTCAGTGATGAAATTGTAGAGTTCCTGGATTAGTTTCTTTCCAGCATCATCTCGGGGGTGTGATTTGCCCGAAATTACAATCTGAACGGGTCGCTCAGGATGATAGAGAATCGCTTTCAGTCGGTCAGGATCGCTGATCATGAGCGAACCGCGCTTGTAGGTCGCAAACCGTCGTGCAAAACCGATCGTGAGAATTCTAGGGTCAAGAATACTGCCAATGAAAGACTGGTCGACTTTGCTGTTCATATGTCGCCGAGCTAAATTGGTTTCCATGCGCTTTCGAATATAGCGAACCAATGCCCCACGCTGGTCTTCTCTTACTTGCCAAAGTTCAGAGTCTGGAATCTTGTCAACCCCGGCCCAATTGGCGGGATCACTTGGGTTGCGACGCCACCCCTCTCCACAATATTCATCGAGCAAGTGGGCCATCTTTCGCCCGACCCACGTCATCATGTGAACCCCGTTAGTGACGTGGTCAACTGGTACTTCGTTTTCCGGATACTCTGCCCATCGTCGCGAAAACATTCCGCGCGAAACTTCACCGTGAAGTTTTGCCACGCCGTTAACGTTGTTCGCAGTTTCCATCGCCAAAATCGCCATGTTAAAGGACTCAGATTCATTTTCAGGATCAAATCTGCCCAGCTTCAGGAAATCTTCAAACGTAATCTTGGCCTTGGCTACCTTGTTCGTCATGTACTTTTCAAGGAGCTTGGGCGGAAATAGATCGAATCCCGCAGGAACCGGAGTGTGAGTGGTAAATACATTTCCGTGGACAGTTGCGGCCCGAGCCGTACGGAAATCACAATCGTTTTCCACAACATATTGACGGATCCTTTCGATAGAGAGAAATGCTGCATGCCCTTCATTCATATGGCAGACAGTCGGCCTAATTCCGAGTGCAGTCAGAGCCTTCATGCCGCCAATGCCAAGAATGACTTCCTGACGAATCCGCATCTCCTCGTCCCCTGAATAGAGAGAATCTGTAATTTCTTGGTCACCAGGAGCGTTTTCGAGAACGTTGCTGTCCAGCAAATAAAGCGGAATTCGACCAACATCTGCTCGCCAAATTTGTAGAGTGACAACTCGATCCGGAAATTCAATTGGAACTCGAATGGGGTCACCGTTTGCGTCGCGCATCAACTGGAGCGGCATTTGGTAAAAATCGTATTGTGGATAAATCTCTTGTTGCCACCCGTCGTGCGTCAATTGTTGGCGAAAGTATCCCCGGTTATAAAGTAATCCGAGCCCGACCAGCGGCAAGCCAATATCGGATGCTGTTTTGAGGTGGTCGCCCGCCAGAACGCCGAGACCACCGCTGTAAATCGGCAATCCTTCCGTGATCCCAAATTCAAAGCAAAAGTAGGCAATTTTTGCCTTGTCCTTTTCCTCGGGAAATTCCCGTTCAAACCATGTCTCCTTTTCAAGATAGTCATCAAGAATCTGCTCGCATGCTTTAAGGCGACCGAGGAAAAGTCCATCTTTGGCAAGGACCGCCCAGCGATCCTTGGGTACTCGATTGAGGTACAGAATCGTGTTATGCTCACATTGTTCCCACAGATCTTTGTCGATACTTCGGAACAGATCACGAATCTGATGGTTCCAGGACCACAGAAAGTTCCGAGCGAGCCTTTTAAGTGGCTTGAGTGGTTCGGGAAGTTCGGAAACAACTTCAAACGCCCTTGAGAACTTTGGATTCTTCATTACCTAATAATTATTCTAGGGTATTTGACGAGTACAATTCAGCCCTAATCGGCTTTATTTAAGGTAGAACCGATTGGTTTTTACATGTTAGAAATTAAAGGCATCAACGTTTTCTACGGGGCAATTCAAGCCCTCGATGACGTTTCCATCCAAGTAAACCCGGGCGAAATTGTCGCAATTATTGGCTCCAACGGAGCCGGTAAGTCCACATTGCTGCGTACCATCAGCGGGCTAATTCGAGCGCGTACAGGTTCAATTTCGTACAACGGAGTTGACATTACCAACGCGCAACCCCACGAAATTGTCAAGATGGGCTTGAGTCATGCTCCCGAAGGTCGACGGATCTTTACAAATATGTCCGTCCAGGAGAATCTTCAACTCGGTGCTTACCTCCGAAAGGATAATCAAGTCCAATCCGACATGGAGGCGGTCCTTGATCGTTTCCCTCGCCTAAGAGAACGGTTCAAGCAAAGTGCTGGCACCCTCAGCGGCGGAGAACAGCAAATGCTCGCAATATCCCGTGCCCTCATGTCAAACCCAGAGATTCTCCTTCTGGATGAACCTTCCTTGGGACTTGCACCGTTCCTTATCACCGAAATTTTCAACATCGTCAAGGATCTGAACAAGGATGGCAAAACCGTCCTTATCGTCGAGCAAAATGCAAACCGTGCCTTAGAAATTGCCGACCGAGCCTACGTGCTCGAAACCGGTGTAGTAGTCCTCGAAGGAACTGGCAAAAACTTGCTAGTCGATCCTAAAGTCAAAGAAGCCTATTTGGGGGGCTGATGCTCGCAACACTAAGATTTGTCACTCTTGAACAGGCCCATATCCCCAAAATATTGGAGATTGAACAAGTTACGCACACGGCTCCATGGTCCCAGCGAAGCTTCGAAAACGAACTCGAACATAAGTACGGCATCTTTCTAGTAGGACTCCTAGAAGGTGAAGTGAGCGCATATGGTGGCGTGTGGATACTCGTTGACGAAGCCCATGTCACAAACGTGGTTGTCAAATCCGAACTTCGCGGACAAGGAATCGGCCGACGGCTGATGATCGAGTTGCTGACAAAAGCCAGGGAAAAAGGCGCGGTTTGCGCGACATTAGAGGTGCGCGCCACAAATCCTACGGCGATTCACTTGTATGAGGACCTCGGATTCGTGCAGTCGACCGTGCGAAAGCAGTACTACCCGGATAACAAAGAAGATGCAGTCGTCATGATGCTCAACGATCTCCTGAAATGGAACCCAAAGTCATAATGACTGGCGGCACTGGAGACGCGATGCGGCCGGTGGGTAGCGAGGAACGAGCGCACTTTATCAGTGTTCCTAGCGAAGCAAAACGATTTTTTCTCGGACCAATCCTCGCGATTGAAACGAGCTGTGACGAAACTTCTGCCGCGGTCATCCTCGAAAATAGGATTCTCAGCAACGTCATAAGCTCACAAATCTCAATGCATGAGAAATGGGGCGGCATAGTGCCCGAAGCGGCTGCCAGGGCCCATATTGAGTCTATTCTTCCAGTGATTCAGTCCGCTTTGGTCGATGCTCAAATTGTTTTGACTGACATTCAAGCCATTGCCGTCACCAATCGGCCCGGTCTCGTCGGTGCACTGTCAGTCGGGGTCACAGCAGCAAAGTCGCTTGCTTTATCGCTAAAAATCCCGGTACTTGGCGTCGATCATTTGGAAGGGCATCTGCTCGCCTGCTTGGCGAGCAATCCCGATGTTCCCTTCCCGATGCTCGCGCTTTTGGTCTCCGGAGGACACAGTGAACTGGTCCTGATTCGGGCACTTGGGGAGTACGAACTCATCGGTCAAACCCGAGACGATGCGGCTGGAGAAACATTCGACAAAGGAGCTCGCCTGCTTGGCCTGGGTTATCCGGGAGGAAGAAGAATTCAAGAACTTGCCGTCGACGGAAACGAAAAGCGATACCCATTGCCAAGGGGTCTTGCCAAGGAGCGATATGATCTCAGCTTCAGTGGACTAAAGACCGCAATGCTTCGATTGGTCGAAACCGAAGGGGCAAACTTGAGCGTTCCAGACGCCTGCGCATCCCTTCAAGCCGCAATCTGTGATTCGCTGTTAGTAAAGCTCTCAAACGCAGTACAAGACCTCTCCCCGCGTTCAATTGGTCTCTGCGGCGGAGTCGCCGCCAATGAAGAACTCCGTATGAAGGTCACCTCTCTTGGCAACCGATACGGCCACCCCGTAATAATCCCGAGTAATGACCTGTGTACCGACAATGCAGGCATGATAGGTCTCGCAGCTTCCCACCGCCTCGCAAATGGTGAACGGAGCGGAATTGACCTCGAAGTTTTTCCCCACTCTCAACTCTTTAAGAACTAGGTTAAGGATTCAGTCTTACCCCTCTGCCCTAAGCGAAGCGAACTCTGATTTTTCACGCCCGCGGATGAGCATTCAAATACCGACTCTTGACCTCGTCGTTTTGTAGTTCGGTATACACCTGAGTGGTTGCGATCGATTCGTGGCCCAGCAATTCCTGCACCGCCCGCAGGTCCGCCCCCCCCTGAAGCAAGTGGACCGCATAGGTGTGACGAAGTGTGTGAGGACCAATATTACCTTTCACTCCCGCCGCCTTCGCCATGCTTGAAACCAGCGAGTAAACCGCCTGGCGAGATAGCGGCTTCCCTCGAACGGACAAAAACACGGATCCAGTTGGGTTCGTAATGAACGTTTGGCGAACCTCGTTCAAGTAACCACGAAGGACTTCGTTTGTCTGCGAAGGCAGAGGAACAACTCTTGTTTTGTTTCGCTTTCCTGTAACTCGAATCGCACTCGAATCAAGATCAACCTGAGTCATATCAAGTGTAAGAAGCTCGGAAACTCGCAACCCTGCGCCGTAAAGCAACTCAAGGATGGCGAGGTTGCGATGGTGGATATTCGAGTCCTTTTCAAGGCTCAGCATTCCTTCTACCGAAGCGCGATCCATCGCCTTTGGCAACCTCTTTCCTAGTTTGAATCCACCGGTCGAAGGCAAATCAACCGTAAATGACACCCCATTTTTTCGCAAAAATTTCAGGAAGCTTCGAAATGAACTCGCTTTCCGCTGGCCTGATCGCCGAGACGGAACCTGAGCTAGAAACAAATCAAATCGCTGTAAATGAGGATGGCTTAACTCCTCCCACCGAGGAAGTGATTCTTGCAAAACCTGAACGACCTCGTCAAGATCCCGCGAATATGCCTCAAGGGTATGCATTGATGCTCCCTTTTCAATTTTGAGGTAGTCGAGAAACCACTCTACGGATTCGTGGAGGTCTTCTTTCGTTGCCATATCAGCACGTTAGGGCGCACATATTCCATGTCTTCGACCATGTCCAAATGATTCGGGTCGCTGGCAAACACCGGAACATAATCTCGATCAATTGCCTCCTTAAACTCGCGATAGCGATTCCCAAAGAGGGTCTCAAATTCGTCCCCGCCCTTCATTTCGGACATTCGCTTAAACGGAACGTACTCAAACGAGGTCGCGGCAACGTATTCCGGTTTTAGTTCATTCAGCAGTCTCACATCCCATCGAAAAGCGTCAGCCGGATTGGGCGGGAAGTAACGCACCACTCTCGGGTTGTCCCAACTTGCCCACAGGTTTATCAAGTTCTTACGGCCATAGTATCTGGTAATGTCCATGTCAGGGTGGATTGACGGGCTCCAAAACCAGGGATCGTCGGGCAATCCAATCGTAACATTGCCCTTGTCCTTCAACCACTTTCCGGCAATGTCTCGTGGATCAGGAAGCATCATTTGCGCAGTAAGCCCGCCTGAACGAACGAGGGACCCTGTATCGATCCCACCGAAAACAAGTATCCCAAGCGCGAGGCCAAGTTTCTCCTTACCCGACTCCTGTATCCTCTGCACCACGTAGCCCACGCCAATGGCTAATAAAGGAATCAACGGTATGACATAACGCATGAACTTTATCTGTCCACCCGAGACTGCGACATAGTAAATCACGAAAAAAACCGCAAGAATGATTCCCCAGGTTTGCTTTTTGACGACTGCAGCAACGAGGCCACCGAGGCCCAGCAAAACCGTCAGAATGCTCGCTCCTGAGCTCAAATTGCCGATGTGAAAGAGCCAAGCCGGCGATGTGCCCATGAATACTTCCCCGTGCCCCGTCTTCGAATGATTCAGCTCAAACAGAAAATCTCTTACGAACGCTTCCTGGTCCAGGATACAGCCCGGAGTTGTGATCACAAAGGCCACTATAGAAACGCCAAGGCCAACAAAAAATAGCGTAGGTCTTTTCACCGCCATCACCGCCGGAATCAACGCGAAAATCGCCACCAAGCCAATATATTTAGTGCCAGCACTCATTCCCGCAAAGACTCCAGCCAAAATTGCCCACTTCATCAACGGGGCGTCAGACTCGATCAGGCGGACACAGGCATACAGGGAGGCAATCGCGAGC
>JAYVXG010000109.1:0-2415 GCA_043785475.1 Armatimonadota bacterium | reverse complement strand
GCCAAGCAATGATCGACCTAACCAAGGGGCTCCATGCCACCTGCCGCCACCCACTCGAGTTCCTCCTCGCCGATCAAGTCATCACCTACTTCCTCGACTCAACCGCCACCCATCTTCAATGGAGCGACTACGAGCCGTACGAGTACGGACGAACGAAATATAAATTCTGGAGTCGCCGCGCCAGCGCAAGCCAATTCCGCCTCCACCGAACCATAATCCGCCTCAAAAACATCCAGCAAATGTATTTGCCCGAATGAAGTTTGGTGGAGGAGAAAAGGAGACACAGAGGTTCAAACAAACTCGGCAGATTTGCACGACAGGGCCACAATATGCAACTATTGTGAAGAGGAGCTCGAAGCCGACAATTCGTTTCTCTACATCATTCAATCGTGCTATGTTGACGGCAATTTGCCTAAACAATTGATCGATCGTGAAATACGACCATGAGTGCTTAAGAGGAGTATTTTGGTGGCTTTTCGCATTAATCCCAACCTATGACGGCAGTTGAAATCGAAGAGGCAGTATCAGAGCTAGCGGCTCAGCCTTTCAACGCATCGGAATTTCCTTACGAGTTTCTGGCCGCATTTGGCAATAAGGAGACGACTCTCGCCAAACTTCGGAAAGGAGCGTCGAACGCTTCGGATATTCCTGGCGCGGTGCTTCAGAGAAACAACATACACATCTTAGCGTCGACCCAGGGTGACTTAGATGAAATGCTTTCTGCCCTGCGGGATAGCCCCAAGACTAAGCAACTCAAAGCCAAGTTCATTCTCGCCACGGACGGGGATACCTTCCAAGCCGAAGAACTTACTTCTGGCGAAATTATCGTTTGCGAATACGCCAAGTTCGCAGGTCGCTTTGCGTTTTTCTTGCCCCTGGCGGGAATCTCGACGGTCAAGGAGATAAAGGATAACCCGATCGACATCAAAGCGACGGGGCGACTTAACAAACTGTATGTCGAGCTCTTGACCGAGAATCCCGAGTGGGCGGTCCACGCTCGCCGACCGGATCTCAATCACTTCTTGGCAAGACTAATCTTCTGTTTCTTTGCGGAGGACACGAATATCTTCGACGGAGAGGACTTATTCACAACGACGATCCAGAATATGAGTGAGGCAAGCGGAACCAATTTGCACTTGGTCTTAAGTGAAATCTTTCGCGCTATGGATGTCAAGCCCAAGGATAAACCCGAGGCCGACTTACCGGTTTGGGCTCGGAAGTTCCCCTACGTAAACGGAAATCTCTTTTCGGGCTCGGTCGAGACGCCGAAGTTTTCAAGAATTGCTCGGTCGTATTTGATAAGGGCGGGGGAATTGAACTGGCACGAAATCAACCCGGACATTTTCGGATCCATGATCCAAGCCGTCGCGGACGACGAGGAGCGGGGGGCGTTGGGGATGCATTACACCAGTGAGCCCAATATTCTTAAAGTGCTCAATCCGCTTTTCTTGGATGACTTGCGGGAGCATTTAGAAAGGGCAGGAGAGCATAAAGCGAGCCTGCTGAAACTTCGTGAACGTATGTCCAAAATTCGGGTCTTCGACCCGGCTTGTGGCTCGGGGAATTTTCTGGTCATTGCCTACAAAAAGATGCGATCAATCGAAAGCGAGATCAACCGTCGGCGGAAAGAGGTTGACCGGCAATCTGAAATTCATCTGACGAACTTTCGGGGGATTGAGATTCGGGACTTCGCGGCGGAAATCGCCCGATTGGCACTCATTATTGCCGAGTTTCAGTGCGACGTTAAGTATCGGGGTCCTAAGTTGGCCCTGGATGAATTCCTACCCCTGGATACTGAGAACTGGATTTTTTGCGGAAATGCGCTCCGTTTGGATTGGACCACCGTTTGCGAGCCTGAAGGAACCGGACACGAGATCAGGACCACGGGTGACGACCTTTTTTCTACGCCTCTCACGCAAGCCAAAATTGAATTTAAGAATGAAGGCGGTGAGACTTACATTTGCGGAAATCCTCCATATCTCGGAAGTAAAAAGCAAACTGATCAGCAAAAGGCTGATCTCTACGAACTTTTTGGCAAGAGGATCAGGAAGTGGAAATCCCTGGACTATGTGGCAGGATGGTTCATAAAGGCTGCCGATTTCGGCAAAGGCGCAAATACGGCCACGGCATTGGTTGCAACGAATTCAGTTTGCCAAGGCCTGCATGTTCCATATCTTTGGCCTGAAATCTTCAAGACTGGCAACCAAATTGTTTTTGCATATACATCGTTCAAATGGGCAAATCTTGCAAGCCAGAATGCTGGTGTCACTGTCGTGGTGGTTGGGTTCTCAAATAAACCTCCGATTTCGAAGGACCTCTACACGGTCTCTGGCAACGGTCCTAATGACATTCTGCGGAAGCAAGTGCCTAATATTAACGCGTATCTGGTTCCAGCGCCAAACATCGAAATTCAAC
>JAYVXG010000108.1:0-8084 GCA_043785475.1 Armatimonadota bacterium | reverse complement strand
GTCAAGGCAAGCGATCACCTCAACGGCATATTCACTTATCTGTTTGCCATCAACCACAAAGATACGATCAACAATCAGTTGAAACTCATCTTTGAGTGGGAATTCTAAGGCGAACGGTTATAAAAAGAGGACGGATGGCTGGATCGGCCGTCCGTCCTTTTTTCATATGCAGCACTTGTCGTCTCAGCGACATCCCGAGAGCCTCAGGCGATCGGGACTGGACTCAGCCTTAATAATAATTCTTACTCGTCACAACCGCTTCATCAATCCAATCTGCCGCAAACTGTTTCATCTTCTCTTCGTTCGAAGATCCTTCCGGAATGATCCGAATAAACGCACCCTCGTCGTCCTTACCCAAGTGCGAAACTTTATACTTGAACATATCTAGCTTCAGCTTAGATATCTCTGCATAATAGCCTTGAGTCACTTTGAGGAAGTACATCGATGTATGCTTCTCACTTCCCTTCTCCATATCAAACAAGGTAATTGGAACCATGCCACGAGTCTTCGTTGTAATCGACGAAACCCGCTGGTTCGTGAGCGTCCAACCTTGAGCCGTTAAGCATGTCTGTGGGTCGTGAAAACTCTCTTTCCGACGGCTTGCAATAGCGACGACCTCGTACTTGTCCGGTCCGTCACCAAATACCCTTGCAACGATCCCCCAGGGGTGCAAAACGTCATAGTTGGATTGATCAAGCTTATACGAGCAATATTGGCCCTGAGCAAGTTCTGCATTGAATCGTTTCACCTTCAGAGGCAACATCGCGGCAATTTCAGCTTCTGTGCGCTCAACCTGCTTTTGTCTTGGAGCAAAATTCAGAATGAGCCCCGTTGACAGAACAACCGCACACAGTATTCCGAGTCGCTTTCCTAATCCTTCCATCCAAACCACCTCGCAAACTTAAACAATATATAGAAACAAATCAGCAATGTCAGATATCCGCTATAGTCGTGAAACGCTGTTGCTGCATCGTGACCACGAAGTTCACCGACCACCCCAATCAAGGCAATACGGAGGCCATTGATGAAGAGGCACAGCGGAACTACTAACATAAACATCAAAATATTAAAACTTAGTTCCTTCCGAGCGATCAAAACAAAGTGAGTTGTAAAACAGGAAACCGCAACGAGCAATTTCAGACCGCTGCACGGCACGGCAACCGTCAGTGCGTATGTGTTGAGTTGGATGTTCACTCCATCCCTGAGGGGGTTGAAGCCAAAAACCGACAAAAGCCTTTCCGCTACTGTGGTTGACAAAAGTTGCAGAGGGTTTGTACTCCCATCAATAAGCGAACCCCAAACCGGCAAAGCGAACAATAGAAACGCAATCGGCATCGCAATGAACCATGCCCGCTTGAATCCGAATAACAGCCAAAGTGAAGTCAAAAGTGAGGCAATCAGCAGGACACACTGTATAACCCAGAACTCACCCAAAAAGGCAATAAACTGCAGGAATACGATTGGAACGAAAGCAATGAGCGCGGCGTATCCAGTCTTGATCGGGATATCACTCCACTCCTTCCATCGAATCTTCAACTGCCAAGCCATCAAAATTGGAACAATGAAACCGTGAGAATAATAGTCATCGTTCATCCATTTCTGGCCAGTGGTCACCAGCAGGTTCGAGAACATGAGAAGCAAACCTACAACGGAACCAAATGCAAACCAAAACTGAGGGTTTCGGAGCAATTGCCCCCATTTGACAGCTGAAAGGTATCCCCAACCCTGGCCAAGCATTAATTTCGCATCATCAAGAAGCGATACGCTTTCATTGTCGTTGGCGGGAATAGTTTGCTCCAATCAGTTCTCCACATAGAATAACGGATTGTTCCGTTAAAGAATTCCAACTATATTGTCGGCAGTCCTCATAGATATTATCGCCTACTTGGCAAGGAAAAGGAAAAAAAGTCTATGATTTATACGGATGCCAGAACTAGAAAATGCGGTTGTGATGGTCTGCGGGGGTGCCGGTTTCATCGGTTCGCACTTTGTGCGCCTCCTTGTACGGAACTATGCCTCCACCAGGGTCGTCATCTTCGATGCCCTGACATATGCCGGCAATCTATCAACGATCCAGAATCTTCTTAGCGAGCGTGTCACGTTCGTTCAGGGCAAAATCCAAGACGCCAGTTCTGTAAACGGTGCGATTGAAGCCAACGGTGTGACCCATATCGTCAACTTCGCCGCCGAGAGCCACAACGACCGATCAATCCTCGATCCCGGCTCCTTCATCCACACCGACGTCTACGGTGTTTTCGTCCTTTGCGAAGCTACCAACCAATACAACATTCAAAAATACGTTCAAGTCAGCACCGACGAGGTGTACGGCTCTATTGACAATGGCCGATTCACCGAAGACTCACCCATTATGCCCAACACGCCCTATTCGGCGAGCAAAGCCGGAGGTGACCTCCAAGCGCGTGCGCACCACATCACCTTTGGCACACCGGTCTGCGTAACCCGGGGTGGAAACAACTACGGACCGTTTCAATATCCCGAAAAACTCATTTCCTTTTTCGCCGTCCGCTTGATCCAAGGAAAGAAGGTTCCTCTTTATGGCGATGGAACTCAGGTTCGCGAATGGATTCACGTCGAAGACCACTGCCGTGGCATTGAGCAAGTCCTTCTAACTGGCAGGCCGGGCACCGTCTATAACGTGGGCGATGAAAATGAACGGCAGAACAAGGAGATCGTTCGAATTCTGCTCGAAGAAACCGGTCGCGGCGAAGATCTGGTCAAACGAATCGAAGATCCGCGAAAAGGAGCTCACGACAAACGATACTCGATGACCTCGGAACGAACTCGGGCCCTGGGCTGGGCACCGCAAGAAGATTTTGAAACTCAGGTGAGGAACACAGTACGATGGTACCGAGATAATGAGTGGTGGTGGCAACCGATCATTGAGATGCCAGACTACCAAGACTTTGTGAAGGCGTTTTACGGACGATTTTTAGGGGAAGATTTATGAAGGCACTCATTCTCGCCGGCGGAAAAGGGACTCGTCTTCGACCGATAACGTATAGCCTCGCCAAGCAACTCGTCCCCGTGGCAAATAAGCCCGTTATTGAATACGGCATTGACGCAATCGTTGCCGCCGGAATCAAAGAAATTGGCATCATTGTCATCGAGCCAAACAGCCCGATTGAGGAATCCTGTGGCGATGGATCGCGTTGGGGAGCGAAATTCACCTATATCGTTCAGCCTGATCCACTCGGCCTTGCCCACGCCGTCATCACCGCAAAACCGTTTCTCGGTGATGACGATTTCATTATGTATCTCGGCGATAACTTGATCAAATCGTCCCTCGGCGATCTCATTGCCGAGTTTCAAGAGCACCGTCCGTCCGCCACAGTCTTGTTAACGCCAGTACCCGACCCCACCCAATTTGGCGTCGCGGAAATGGAGAACGACAAAGTTGTCCGCCTCGAAGAAAAGCCGAAACTTCCACGGTCCAATCTCGCGCTCGTTGGCGTGTACCTATTCGACCGAGTCATTCACGATGTCATCGCTCAACTCAAACCGAGCCCCCGCGGCGAGTACGAGATAACCGAAGCAATCCAGGGGCTCATCGACCGCAAAATGACCGTTCGATCACACATCGTTACTGGCTGGTGGAAAGACACCGGCACCGTCGAAGCTATGCTCGAAGCAAATCGCCTCATCCTCGAAGATATCGAACCAAGCCAAAATGGAGAAGTCCAGAATTCCCAAATCGATGGCCGAGTCAGCATCGGCAAAGGCGCCAAGATCAGTGATTCTTCCATTCGCGGTCCTGCCATCATTGGCGAAAACTGCGTCATCACCAATAGCTATATTGGCCCGTTCTCGGCAATCGACCGAAATACCAAAATCATCAATTCGGAGATCGAACACAGCATTGTGCTGCAAGACTGCGAGATTGTCGGTGCGACGCGAATGGACGGTTGCCTCATCGGTCGAGGCGCAAAGGTCAAACAAGGCGTGCAAAAACCTGCCTGTTTGCGGCTCGTTCTCGGCGATTCTGGCGAAGTAACCCTGCCTTAGTCAAACACATGGAGCAGAGGAACGAAGTTCCCGAGCAATCTGCCTGCATTTCGGCAAGCCAACGTGCTCGCTGGCTCGAAGGTCCAAGTAAGGGGCGGCGGCTACGTCGTTACGCTGGAATGTTTACCTTCTATGTAGCGAAGGAGGAGCAGACAGGCAATCCTAATGAACCACTAAGTGGCTCTCCAATAAGACTAACTCACTTCGCAAATTTTGCCTCTACTCTTCCCATCCAAGCGTTATAACCGTACTTTTGGCCCGTGTCAGAGTAAGTGAAGATCACTTTCGCCGACTTCACATCGAATTGATCCATCGACATCACAGCTTTATAGCTTTCCCCAGCCGGAATCACTACGAATTCGTTGATGTCTCCCAAATTGTAGGTCCACGAACCAGAATCTAATTCGACCGAATAAGGTTTGCGCCGAATGGTAACTGAATGGCTTGTCCGATTATGGACAGACACCAGGTACTGGAACTTTCCCTCCAATTGATTTGGCTTTGGAGTTCTCTTAAATTTGCCATCACGGTTAAGAATCGGTCGAAAAGTTATCTCAATGGGATTCTCCCACGAACCGAGAATCTCTCGGAGCTTCACCTGAGGAGCCCCTGGATTCGCTTTGATTGCTGTACTCCAGGCCAATTTTGATGCATGAACGTCGAGCGGAAAAGTAAACGAAGTAAAGGCCTTAAGCGTTCGGCGCGCAAACTCCGCAGGCTTCGATAGCTCGTCACCCGATTCCCACTTAGACCTAGTCTGCAAATATCCTATTAGTACCGGAATGTATGCCAGATTTCTTGACTTCTCGATTGCATAAATCAACTCGCAAGAATTCGAGGTGTCAGTGCTGGAAGGGCGTAGACTTGCCACCATCCTCGGAGCCGAACTTACTTCTCCATATCGAACCAAATGGCATGCCGCAACGGTCCGAACATCATCGCCAGAATTCTTTAACAATGACTTCAGAAGTGGAATCGTCTCTTTCCCCTTCATCTCAGAAAGCAGGGCGGTTGCCAATCCCCTACTCTTGCCTGGGCCAGAATGAATGACTTGCTCCAAGGTCCCTATCTGTTCAACGACCCGCTCCCTGGGCTTTCCGAACATCGCGTCTTCGAAACTAAAGTCTTGGTCCGGATATTTTGAATTATCATGAGAGAACGGCCAAGGCTCTCTTCCTCCCGCTACAAAGCTAAGTGCTTTGTTGACAACATCACTATCCTTGCTTTCAAGACTTGAACGGATGGCCTGATTTCGGTCCGACCCTCGAAGGCTTTGATACAGAGACAAATATTTCGGATACTGAATGCATCGAGAGGTTCGAATGTGAAGATATTCAGTCTTGTCCTCTTTCTTCCAGCTCTTCCCGATATCCAAAAACCAAATATTGGGTTTCGTGACATCATCCACTTCTCCAGGCATTTCAGAAGAAGTCCCCGACGTGACGCTCCGCCCATTTTTGTCCCAAGAGACACATCCAGTCATAAGTAGTTTATGGATTCCAGGGGACATTTGACCTTGAAGTACCTGCGTGATTTTGAGTTTCGTAAAAGCCTCGTAATGCACAATCACTTGATTTTCCCTTCGAATTCGACTGCTAAACTCGGCCTTGGGCCAGTAACCAATAACCACAATCGGCGATTGAGCAAGCTCAACGTCATCAATAAAGATCGGGAATCTAGCGTGGGAAAGGGCCGAAATGGCAAGCATTGTCAAAACACAAAAAATCCGAACAAACATAGCCGTCATTCTCCTAACTCTAATTCAGTGCAAAACTGGACCGCAATACCCCCATCCATGCTTTTTTTCCTTCCTTCAGTCCATTATTCAAAAAGCACATAGAAATCTCGTATTGTTTAC
The DNA here is from genome assembly GCA_043785475.1 of Armatimonadota bacterium. Taxonomy (GTDB): domain Bacteria; phylum Armatimonadota; class Fimbriimonadia; order Fimbriimonadales; family Fimbriimonadaceae; genus Fimbriimonas. Next base: position 2,203 of record JAYVXG010000108.1, on the reverse strand, counting down.
TTGGAAATTCGTACGTGTCGACGGGAATCTCAAAGATCCGGGAACTGCCTGGTCCCATTTCAACGAATCTGTCTTTAAATCCGGTGCCCCCAACCCCGCCCCCGTATTCAGAATGGATTGAAACGGTAGATGGATATTGCAAAAGCGGGATCGGGTGTCCGGTTTGATTTGTAAGTGTGACCGCAAGCACAACTGGGCGACTTAAACCATCATCCTTCTTTCGGATAACAGGCTTCAGCTTTCCTTCGGCGGTTCTCACAACTTTACAGGAGACTTTGAGGGGATTTTCCCATGAGCCTAGGGCTTCGGTCAATTTCTTTGGGTTCGCTCCGATTCTGTTCCAAGCATCGGTAGACGATTTGGAGTCGAGAGGAAACTCGAAGGCAGTCAGTTTCTTCAGTGCTCTGCGAGCATACAAACCCGGAATTTCCCAATCGTCATCAATTGCGCCACCCGCATCGTCATAATCCAGGAACGGTAAAAGCGCAGGGACATATTCCAATTTTCCCGTCTTTTCCATCGCGTAAATCAACTCGCATGAGAGTTTGGGCTCATGGAATCCTTTGATTGCCTCTGCTGTTATTTGGGCACTTGCGACGTCGCCAAGGCGAACAAGCCAAGCCGCCGCCGTTACCCTAACCTTGGCGACTGGATCATCGAGCAATTGCCTCAAAATAGGCTTGCTCTTCTCTCCCGTCATTTCGGCGTAGAGCCCAATCGCCAAGTGCCTGTTAGGCGCGCCTCGCCTTTGTGCAAGGTTCAAAACGTCTGCGAGGAGGGCCACAATCCTCTTGGGTTTGTAATCAGAACCAGCAGGACTATTTCCATCGAGATGCGACTGATCTTCAAAGTCGGGCCAGGCTGGCCATTCACCTGAAACAAGGTTCATAGCTCGCTCAGTTACATCTTCGTCCGAGCTTTGGAGGCATTTTCTGAGGCCGCTCACATAATTCGGACCCCTCATAAGTTCGAAGTAGGTCGATAATTTCAGGGGCTGAATGCAATGCAAAGAGTAGGCATGTAAATATGAGGAGCGATCACTTTTGCGCCAGCTTCGAGAGCGCTTCAAAAACCAAATGTTCGGCTTCGAAACATCCACTGAGCTAACTTCCATCGTCGACGTTGCTGAATTTGGGAAGGACCCGTTCTTTGAATCCCACCAAAGAAATCGTTGGATCATCAATTCAAGTGTTCCAGGTGTAATCTCACCATGAAGGACTTTGGTGACGATGAGTTTTGTTAGAGTTTCTGGCTGTTCGATGACGTTGCCAATTCTCTGACTTCGATCAATCATTTTCGCCTTCGGCCAATAGCCCATCACGACAATTGGCGAATTTGCTAAGTCCAAATCTGACACATTAGGCGCTGGCGAACCAAGAACTATTGATACTGAACTAGCAAAGAATAATAGAAGAAAACTGATTTTCCTGGTCATTACCACTCCACATCAATAGTACGACAAAAGTGCTGGCTAGAAACCCTCTTTCCGTAGGCTAGCCACTTGCGTGGGCGGGGCTAAAACAATTTTGTGGCACTGCGTTCCGACATCTGCGTTGAACGAAGTGACGCTGGGAGAAACCAGTGAACAGCATGTCGACGACCTACTGCCTTCTCGAACCCCAATCTCAATTATCTCCGGATTTGAACTCAGTAGACGCATATCTACTAATTTGAGTTAAATTGAGGTTTACAAAGGCAAAAAACGAAATCCAATCTCCCACTCGTTTTGAGGTCTTGACGTTTTTAGGAACATTTTTTTTCACCCGATTACCCATTCTTTCCTCCCTCTTAGGCCTGGTTGCCTTGAATCATTTAGGAACATTTTTTTCATTATCACTCAGGTTCAAGTCCACTTTCCAAAGCGCTGGGAAGGTTTTTGAAAAATTACCGTTCGGGTTTCCGCACTTTTCACTCCTCACTTTGCACTTCCTCAAAATCTTACATGCGTTTTTTTTCAGACCCGGACTTATTTGCCCTTGCCCTTGCCAAAGTTATCCAGCTTTTTTCACATCCACCACTTTTGCCGGCTCAGCGGCATCCCAAGAGGTTCAGCCGAATCGGGACAGATACCCCCGAAAAAGGTCGCGTACTTTTTTTCATTCCCCCGCTTTTTGAAGCAGACCTAATTTTGCAGGTGGTTCAAATTGAAAAATTGACAACAGAACCATCGCAGCCAACTAAATTCCATTCTTACTTCTCGTGC
>JAYVXG010000107.1:0-2441 GCA_043785475.1 Armatimonadota bacterium | reverse complement strand
TTGACCTTTTCTCGGAGTGATAACCGCGCCGAATCGGCGAGGACTTCCAAAAAATCTGGTTTGAGAGCTGAGCTTCCGTTGGTGGCTGTCGGTCGGGTCATAACCACAGGTTTGTTGGTGACATTGATCGTTGCACGCTCTTCGGTGTCCTCACTGGTGCCAATCATGGCTTCAAGAGAGTTCTTCTTCTCTTGGAGCAACTGTTTGCATCGAGCACAGTTGTCGATGTGACTCTCTAATTGTCGAGCAACCTCAGGTGCGAGGTTGTCTCCAGCAATGTATCGCCCTATTTGTGATTTGGCGATTGCGCATTCGAAATCTGTTACTGACATTTCATTAACCCCTTTTCAGGTGGGATCTTATCGGTCCCACTGAATTTATCGGAGTGAATCTCGATTCCTTCAGGGTTTGCGAGAAAAATGTTCGAGAAGAGTGTGAGGTTTCAGGCACCTAAATAGGAATTGTAGCACCCGACAAATTTGGATCTCTCGTACAAATGCGTTGTAAATTTTCTTAGAATAGTGCCAATAAACTTAGTGATGCTCGTGCCAACGCTTCTTGGATATTTAGTCGGTTCAGTAGGAATCTATTTTCTGCTGTACAAAGTGTCACCCGTGGTCACAGAAGACCATGTGGCGAGATTTGACGCGCCAGAGGGCGACGGGCAAGTCGAGATTATTGAGTTGTTTCAGTCGGGTCAAACTGCGGAACAGGCCAAAGCGGCCTAGGGCTGTTCTCGATTAACATCTGGGGCAGGTAGTTTCAGAACCTGCCTTTAGGGTGAACCAATTTCTTGCGAAACTCCCGGAGATCTGAAGCCCACCTTGCCACCTACGGCATCTGACAGCTATCGAAGAGGAGTTTTGCCATTTCAACATTGCGCCGGTGCCCGCTTCGGTAGCCTACGACGTTGAGTTGGTCAATGGGGATTCCAGATAGGTAAAGATCACCGATAAGGTCCAGAAGTTTGTGCCGCGCCGGTTCATTTGGGAATCGTGCGGAGTTCTCGTATTCGCTTTGGCCAATGATGAGCACCGAAGATTCATCGAGCCCCTTGCCTAAGCCCGCCGCTTTTACTTGCTCGATCTCCTCGGTGAAAACTGTGGTGCGCGCCGGCGCAACTTCGGCGCCGTACTCCTCGGTGATATTGAGGCTCTCGTAGGTCATTTCCCCTGGCCAACGATCGTTCGCGGTCACAAAGTCAAACCGCCAATGCCCATTGCCTTTTCCAACCGCGATTTTCAAATCGTCGGCTTGGACGTAGAGCCTAGTGTACACATCCATGACTTCCCTAGGTTCCAATACCTCGCGACCACATTCGGCCAAGGCATCGAAAAACGGCAAAGCACTACCATCTAGGCCCGGCAATTCCGGATAGGTCATTTCAATGCGAGCATCGGTTATGGCGGAGGCCGCAAGGGCTGACATGAGATGCTCGACTGTGCGAACGCAGCCGATAACGGTGCATCTCGAAGTGTCGGTGACATTAGCAGGCACCGCATCGAAAACGTCCTTGCCATATTGGAACTGGATTCCGCCGGAACTGGGCAGAATGCGAACCTTAACTGGTTCGCCTGAATGGAGACCTTTCCCGCTCAAGACACATTCTTTGGCAATTGTGCTTCGGTTGACGATCAAGCTGAGCCTTCCAATTCTTGGACTTTCTTCTCAAGGGCACGCACACGTTTGAGAAGCTCGGGCAGATCCTCGATGATCCCTGTCACTCGTCGATATTTTCTCATTGGCATGCAAGGAGCACCACCATACATCCCCGGCTCGGATAAGGTGCCCATCACACCTGACCGACCTGCAAGGACAACACCATCAGCCACCCGCACATGGTCGGCATAACCTGCCTGGCCGCCGGCCATGTGCCGAGCGCCAATGTGACTGCTACCTGCAATTCCGACTTGGCTTGCGAAGACGCCATGCTTGCCAATCTTCACGTTATGTGCAATTTGGACGAGGTTATCTATCTTATTTCCATCGGAAATAATCGTTGATCCTGCCGTTGCTCGGTCGATTGCGGTTAGCGCACCAATATCCACTTGGTCACCAATAATGACTTCACCAATCTGAGGCACGCGAACCTGCTTAGCACCGTCCCAATAGTAACCAAAACCCGCATGACCCAAGATCGCACCTGGCCCTACTTCGCAATCTGCCCCCACGGTAATGTTTCTGAGTAAAACAGCGTGGGGAAGAATTAACGTCTTTTGACCCACCGAGCAATTTGCGCCCAAGTAGCAGAACGGCATGATCGTCACGTCGTTTTCAATGCGGCATTCAGATTCGATCACGACATAGGCACCGACGGACGCAGAGGGGTCAATCTTCGCAGTCGGATGGACCACGGCGGTTGGATGGATGCCCCGTGGTTGGGAAAAAGGCTTATCAAACAGGGACAGGAGATGCCCGAATGCTATGCGTGGTTGCGCATG
>JAYVXG010000106.1:0-8153 GCA_043785475.1 Armatimonadota bacterium | reverse complement strand
CCCCGCAATGTGGGAAAGAAAGTTCGCGAACGAACATAATGAACAGGAGGCAATCCTCACATACTAGTGGATCGTCAAACGGGGACTAGCCATCAGGTTATTCTGACGGCCGGATCTTCGATTGCCTATTTGCCACAGGACTTTGACCATGGATTTGACGGCTCCCTCGTCGAGCTTTACGATGCCATTCCATATTACGCGGTGGCAAAAGCCTGCCACCGGGTCAAGCTCGACTTGGGATTGCTTCACGTTCCGTATCGTCAACTCAGTTTAGGTGAGAAGATGCGAGGAGCGATTGCGAGCTTGTTGGCGGGGGAGCCGACGGTTCTATTGCTCGATGAACCGACAAATCATCTTGATGGAGAGGCAAAAGAATGGCTAACCGAGTTTTTGGTTGATTGTGACGAGTCGGTGCTCCTGATTTGCCACGATCGGGCGATTTTGAACGCGGTTCCGACGAAAATCTATGATTTGACTCCGCAGGGAATGGAGGTCTATTCGGGTTCCTATGACGACATGATTCAAGAAAAGCGAGAGACTGACACTCGCCAACGGCGAGAGTGGGATGTCCATAAAGTCGAGACGCGACGATTGAAAAACGCGGCTGAGGCGATTCGCCAGCGAGCGGTGAAGACGGGCAAGAAGCCATCGGGAAACAACTATAGCGGGTTTGCCAAGCCGTTCTTCGAGGCCAAAAAGGCCCGAGTCGAGAAGCAGGCAAAAGCGGTAGTCGTGCGCGTGGAGCGCGAGATTACCGCTGCTCCAAAAAAGCCATTCGTTGCCGATGCGATAAAGATGGATTTTCCAACCAAGAAACTTCGATCAACCCAACTTCTCTTGGTGAGAGGACTCAGCAAGCGCTTTGGTCCAAAGGTGCTGTTCGAGAATTTGAACATAACCGTCGAGAAAAGTGATCGATTGGCAATCGTCGGCCCAAATGGAACAGGAAAGACGACGTTGCTTCGGGTGTTGCTTGGCGAAGAAACCGCCGACGCTGGCTCGGTCCAGTGGTCGCCCGATGTTCAAATTGCCACCTTATCACAATCGCGAACCGATATGCGGATGGACATTCCCGCTTTTGCGGCGGTAGGGGGTGACGAGGAAGCTGCGAGGACATTCTTGGCATGTTTGGGCCTGAAGAAATTGGTGGGCGAGAGACCAGTCTGTCAACTTTCTGTTGGCGAGCGAACAAAGGTTGAGATTGCGTCGATGATGATGCAGGGTGCCAACGTGCTAGTCCTTGACGAGCCAACGAATCACTTGGACATTCCGTCTATCGAAGCGCTCGAAGTGGCCTTGACCGTTTTTCCAGGAGTCGTGATTTTTGTTTCGCACGACACCCGGTTTGTCGAGCGAATGGCAACGGGGAAGTTGGAATTGGGGATGTAAGATGGAGGATATGAATCGGGTGATGATTATTGGGAATGGAGGTGGGGGCAAAACAACGCTCGCCCTTCGTTTGACTAAATCAACCGGTTTGCCATTGACCGAGGTCGACTGTATTCAGTTTCAAGCCGGCTGGACTCGAACTCCAACTGAGCAGGTAACGAACGAACTGGCTGCAATCCAAAGTGGCGATCGCTGGATCATTGATGGGTTTGGCCCGTGGGATTCGATCGAGGCAAGGGCTGGTTTATCGGACACCATCATATTCGTCGATCACCCGATTTGGATTCACTTTTGGTGGGCGTGCGAGCGCCAAGTCGCGGCGGCAAAGGGCGAGAAACGAATTGGTGGGCCACCAGACTGCGACCTTCGCGATGTAACGAAGCTTATGTTTGAGACGCTATGGCGAGTGCATGAGGAACTTCGTCCGAAACTGGTTGAACTCGTCGAAAAACACCAAACCGCAAAGAACGTGATCTGGATTCGATCTCCCGAGGAATTGGACTCTTTTATTGGTGGTCTTTAGCCAAAGATTTTCTGAATTAAGAATTCGTTTCGGAATTTACAGGTGGGATCGAGTTTGTTTGCCAGCGCCTTGAAGTCGTTCATCAAGGGATAGAGCGAGCAAACTTTGCCGGCTTCCATCGCGAATAATTTGCCCCAGTGAGGTCGAGCCCCAAACGGCGCGAGGGCTTCCTCGATTAGTGGCAGAAGGGGTTGAACTGCGGCCCAATTTTTCTTCCATGTGAAATGAATGCAAACCACATCTTGGCCAAAGGCAGAGCTCAGCCAAAGTTCATCGGCGCAAGTGGTTCGAATTTCGGAAACATGCAGTACCGGAATAATTGCCTCGCGCATCTTGTTAACCTCTGACAATGCCGCAAAGGCGTGATGGCGGGGAACGATGTATTCCGTCTGAAGCTCTTCGCCGCTGCTCGGCGTAAAATTCATTTTAAAGTGAGCCAACCGCTCGTGCCATGAGCCCGCAAGTCCAAGCTGTTCCGTGCAGTTATCTGCTGGGTGATTGGGAAGAGGATGCAGTTTTTGAGACGCCAATTTAGCTTCGAACAAATACGCTGGAGCCTCGCCATCTTGGTCGACACACTTTTGCCAAACTTGGTCGATCCTGTCCGTTTTCCAGGTTGTGAAGAGACTGACGCTGTATCCGCTCGACGCAATTGTATCGAAATGCTCTTCAAGAAGGTAGAACGGCAAGTCCTGGTAAACAAATTGACGGACCTGATAGGCCGGCTCTATCTTTAAGGTGAGGCTCGTGACAACGCCCAACGCACCGATGTTGACCACCGCCCCGTAAAACTCAGGGTTGGTTTGGTCATAACGAATCAACTCCCCCGAGGCGGTCACGAGTTCAATCGCGACTACAGCGGTGGCCAAGTTTCCATTGTTGACGCCGGAGCCGTGGGTTGCCGTCGCGCACGCCCCGGCAACCGAAATGTGTGGCAAGGAGGCCAGATTGTGGAGCGCAAAACCTTCGAGGTAAAGATGCCTACTGAGAGTTCCGTACGACACTCCTCCCTCGATGGTGACGGTCATCCGATCTCGATCAAGGTCGATCACCCGGTTGAGTCGCTCGGTGGAAATATGGTCCTGGTCGGTGTCAGCAATGTTGTTGAAGGAGTGCCGGGTGCCGAGGGGCTTGACTTTGGTGGCTTTTGCAACCAGGGCTTGAACCTCTTCGACCAAACCTGGACGATGAATCCGTGCTGATCCATACGTAAGATTCTCCGCCCAGTTTTGTTGGTTTTCCGCCATTCTCGATCCCTTTTTTGATTCAGCCTACCAGCCAACCGAACTTCGGGCCATCAAATGGTTACTTCGCATCAACAAACGTGTCTTTGTTGTAGGTGATTCCGGCTTGGAGTTTAGGGAACTCGAATTCAAAATCGGTAATCGAAGGATCGTGTTTTCCAATGACCCAACCACCTCGAACCATCGACTCAAGATAGCCCAACGCGAAGACGAGTCCGCCCTCGATTGTGTCTCGAAGTCCTTTATCCATGACCGCCTTCGCCATTTGGCCAAAAACAAATGGAAGGTCGCTTCGATGTTGGAGGAGTTGGACAATGACGTAATAGAGGCCGGATTGGGGCAAAGTCTCGTTGCCTCGGCGCCATCGTTTGACGGGGTACACCTGGCCCTTATCGTACACCGCAAACTCTTCGATTGTCGCGCCGTCCAGGTTCAGCGTAAAGTGGTTGTATTTTTGGCATTCTAGGCTCGCAGTTGTTTGGGTGAGCACTTCGATCGTATCCTTCATCGTGTCGAATTCACAACCCGAGAACCCAGCGCCAAGGTTTTCGTGAATGAAGCCACCGGAGCCGAACCACTGGAAGGCGTCATGCGCGTTGAGACTCATACCGGACTCTTTGGCGATCAAGGAGGTGTACTCTTTACAGTCGGTGAAGCAGCCGTTGGCGGTGTACCAAAAATCGGCGAATTGGATGTGCTGTTTGACTCGGCGGGTCTGGTTCTCATCCATCTGCTGCTTCAGCCAACTGGCGTCGAGTTTGCCGTCGTCTAGTGCCATGATTGTCAGCGCAAGTTCTTTGCCGCCTAGGTGCGCCATGGTGAGGCCAGCGGAGAGGATTGGATCCGCGAAGCCAGCGGCTTCGCCCACCAGGAACCAGTTTTCGCCGTGCATGCGCTCAGCATAGTACGACCAGTCTCGGGTCGAGCGGATGACATTGTCCCTTTTTGCGTCCTTGATGAGGTCAGAAATGAGTGGCTCATCTCGGAGTGCCTGATCGTATAATGCTTCTTTTGTGAGACCGCAATTCTTGAAGTACTCAGCGGGGCAAACCAAGCCAATGCTGGTCCTGGTTTCCCCGATGGGGATGAACCAGAGCCAGCCGTAGCCGATGCTGAGGACCTGGATTCTGGTTCCGCCAGTTCCGATGCTGTAGGCCCATTCGGTATCGACCCAATAGTCCCACAGGGCAATATTACGGAGGTTGCTTGGCTCGACGATGTCGATTCCCATTTGCCGTCGCATAAAGCCAGAGCTGCCCGAGGCGTCAACATAGTATCGACCCGTTTCGATGGTTCCGTCTTCGAGTTTGATGCCGGTTATCTTGTCCCCGTCCCTTAGAATTTCGGTGACTTTGGTTTCTTCGCGCACTTCCGCCCCGAGGGAGGCGGAATGGTCGAGGAGAATTTTGTCGTAAATTGAACGGTCGACCTGCCAAGCGGTGTGCATGCGCTGGCCCTTGAATTTTCCGGGCCGAGGTTCATCCTTAAAAAGTGCCGCAGGGTAAAGTTGGAAATCCCAAAGATCGCGGGTGTTACCCCAGCGGAAAGTCGCGCCGATCTTGATCGGGAAGTTGGCGGCTTCGACCTTGTCCCAACATCCGAGTTCGTTGAGGACCGGCCCGATAGGAGGAAGTTGGCTTTCACCCACGTGATCACGGGGGAATTTCTCCCGCTCCAGGACCAGTACATCCATACTCGGTCTGTACTTCTTTAGGAACGAAGCGACTGTCGACCCACCGGGTCCTCCACCAATGATCACGACGTCGTGCATTCATTTACTATACAATCTGCCAGAAACTTATAGGAAGTTTTACCCAAGTTTTTCGGTATATCAAGATGGCTTGGGTTCGCCGCGGCCACCCTTGTAGACCATTCGAAAAAGCGGCGCGGCCATAAAGGTTGTCACGATCGCCATTATGACCATCATGGTGAAGAAGGTCGGAGTGATAATTTTTTGTTGAAGGCCAATGTTCAAAACGATGAGCTCCATAAGCCCCCTCGTATTCATCAGAACCCCAATCCCGGTTGCCGTGCGAACGGTCTCGCCGCATGCTTTTGCGGCCAAAAAGCAGCCACCGATTTTCCCGACAACGGCGGCAAGCAGCAAGAGAATCGCCAATATCCAGTGCTCTGATTTCTCGAGCGAACCAATTTGAGTATTGAGGCCGGAATAAACGAAGAAGAACGGGAGGAAAAATGAAATGGTGAGGGGTTCAATTTTTTCCCTCAATAGCTTGCCGAGGCGGCCTCTTGGAATGGCGACCCCTACCAAAAAGGAGCCAAACAAGGCGTGGACGCCGATCGAGTCTGTACACCATGCGCCGAGAAATAGAAGGAGCAAAATAATGCTGATGGTTGAGGGGGATATTCCGTCAGCAGGTTCTCGCTTATCCAAAAATCCGAAGAGCATTTCCTTCTGAGAGATTAGTAGCGCCGAGAAGACGATGCTTCCTCCAATGGCGAAAACCGCAATCATTGGATTTCCTTTCGTAATTGCCAAAACGATGGCCAACAATGCCCAAGCAAAGACGTCGTTTGAAGCTCCAGCTCCAATAATTAGAGTTCCTAAAGGGGATCCCTTTATTCCGGCTTCATCAATAATTCTCGCCAACATCGGGAACGCAGTTATGCTCATGGCTGATGCCACAAACAGGGCTTGTATGGAAGGCGAAATTCCCGCACCAAAAAGGTCGGTTCGAGAGTTTAGGATCGTATAAAAGACGACCATTCCAAGCAGGATCGGGCCAAGAATTCCTGCCACTGAGACGGCAATAGTTTGTTTCGATCGAGATTTGATAACGTTCAGGTCGAAGTCAAGGCCGATCAAGAAGATGTAGAGAATAATCCCGATTTGCCCGACGACGTAGAGAACCGTCATAGAAGGGTGCTTCCCGGAAGTTGGGCTTCCGGCGACCATGAAGGGCGGAAACAGCGCTCGCTGGACGGGAGGACTTAATGCGCCAAAAACCGAGGGACCGAGAATTACTCCGGTGAGCATTTCCATTGTAACCTGGGCCTGGCCAAGATACTTATGACCGAACCATCCTACTGCACTGCAAGTCGCAAGTACGACGAGCACTTGGAGCATGAATCGAAGCATAAAGTCGGGGTCAGTCATGGAACTTGTTGACATCCCAATTTACCTACATTTGCTTCTCAACGAAAATGGGCGAGCAAATGCTGCTCGCCCGGAGAAAGGTCGCCGAAACGGCTTAGGCCAATCGTTTTCGTCTTAGGAGACCGATTGCTAAAATGCCAACTGTGACCAGTGATGATGGCTCCGGAACCGCGGACCACATCACCGCTTCATCACGGTTAAGGGTTCCGTTATGAGCCATGCCAATAATGTTGCCGGTCGCCGAATCGACTCCGAATGCGAGCGATGTTGTATAGTTTGCGGCAGAAAGTTGTGCAAATTTACACCAGTTGCCGATGTCCGTATTGGCTTCCACCAACGGTGCCCCATCCAATCTCTTTTGAACCAGAAATCCCGTGCCCCTCGCTTGGGGTGAAGCCAGCGGGTTGAAGAAGGGTTACGGTGTATTGCGCGTGGGCGATCAGGATTGAACCAAAGCCCAAAGTGACGATTAATGCAAGTCTTTTCATTGTGTTTTTCATTAGAACTCCGCGAAGACAAAGCTATTATATTACGAAACGTAATATTCCGTATCGGAATATGTTGAAACTAGCAAAATTGACGAATGAACGTTCCGTGAACTACACTGTACAAGTGGCGCGAACCAAACTTTCTCCGATGGAATACACCGTATTGGGGATCGCTTGGAAGCGGGGACCATGCACTACCTACGCGCTCATGATGGAGATGTCGTCTTCGACCTCAACATTTTTTAAGAAGCGGGCGAGCACAACCTATCCACTAGTTGAGCGACTGATCAAAAACGGATTTTTGAAGCAGTCGGATGAAGTTGGGGCTCGTGGCGAGCGATCAGTGGTCGTGACGGAGTGTGGAATGGCGGCCCTCCAAGTTTGGTTGACCGAGCCGTTAGAATTTGGCGAGGTCGCCCACACTGTGGACTTCGTGCGGCTTCGTACCTTCTATTTGGGCGCCGCAACACCAGAACAACGATCCTTGTTTTTGGCGAGCGCGCTTGAACAACTTAAAGCCCACGAAGTATCGTGCGAACGAGCAATTGAAAAATATTTGGGAATGGGGGATGAATTCAGCGCTGTGGCGACCGAAGGGGTTCTGTTTGAAACTCGGGCGCGGATGTCGTGGCTTACATCGACGCGTGAGAGGCTACTCAAGATCCCAACCGGCAAACCTCCGAAGCGCTAGAAACGTCCTATCAATTCATAGCCATGTTAGTTCCTTGCCTCGCCCTTAGTTTGCTGATCCAGACTCCGATCATCCAACGTGAGCGAAGGATTATTGAGGGATGGACGGTTCAGATCAACGTTAAATTAATTGAACAAGACCGGGTCGCGACGGAAAAGGCGATCAAGCTTTTGACTGACCAGCTCAAGACAATCAAGCGAGTAGTGCCAAAGGCTGCTGTTGGTCACCTTCAAAGTGTGACGCTTTGGTTTTCTCCTGAGTATCCTGGCGTGCGCCCCACCGCCGAGTATCATCCGGGCGCGAAGTGGCTGAAAGAGAATGGGCGGGATCCGCAAATGGTTTGGGGAGTCGAATTTACGAATGTTCGCATCTTTGAATCCGAAGTGAAACGCATGCCAGTCTTGGTTCTCCACGAGCTCGCCCATAGCTACCATGATCAAGTGCTGGGGTTCAAGGATGCGCGAATCGAAGCAGCCTTTCAGCATGCCAAATCGGGCGGAAAGTACGACTTGGTGAAACGGTGGCTGGGGACAAAATTCGCCGAGAAGCCGGAAAAGGCTTACGCGATGACCAATGCCCAGGAGTATTTTGCCGAAGGGACTGAGGCGTATTTTGGAAAGAACGATTTCTATCCGTTTGATCGACAGGAACTCAAAGAAACCGATCCTGAGTTGTTCAAGATCATGGAGGAGGTTTGGTC